>NZ_AGBG01000018.1:0-61615 GCF_000225005.1 Ectothiorhodospira sp. PHS-1
TGCGAAAACGTGGGGATACTCCAGGGTCAGGGGCTGGGCGAAGTCATCATAGTCGATGGCATTGTTGTAGGTCTTCTGGCCCGTGGCCAGCACGGTACCGGCGGCGGCGGAGTCGGTGTAGTCCTCCTTGAGATATTCATAGCCGGCGAAGTGGTTGGGTCGGCCAGCAGTGGTACTGCCCACGGGCGTGGTATCCCAGGCCTGTTCAGGATCATAGGTCACCTGGGGAATGCCGGTGAAGGTGGGGGTGTTGGAGGTGTTCAGGGGCGGGGTGATCATGCCGAGTTTGACGTCGAACTGGTCATAGGGCTGCCGGCCTCGCTCGCCGTATTCCCAATAGCTGGCCATGTCCCAGGTCCCCCAGCTGGCGCCATCGGTGATCATCAGGATCACGTTTTTTGCCTGAGGATTTTGATCAGCCCGGTTTTTATCGGAATCGTTGTCGCTGGAGCAGCCATGCAGGGAGAATGCCGCCATCAACACTGCGATGGAAATCGCGCTTCTACGGAAGTTCATGCCATGCCTCGTGGTTTGGTGAATAAATCACCGAAAATCTAAGGCAGTCATGTTTAGCGATGGTTAGCCGTGCATGAAGATTGTGTAAAACCGCCTGGCCATGGCGGTTTTACACATTTCAGAAGCTGAGCTTCACCTGTCCATAGAAACCGCGACGGGTCTGGGACGGCAGGTAGGTGGGGGTCAGGGCGTAATATTCCGTGCGTTCGGAATCCAGCAGGTTCTGGGCTACCAGGGACAGTTCCAGACGCTTTTCCGGTCGCCAGGCCATTCTCAAGTCCATAGTGGTGTATGCGTCCATGGGTGAGAGGAAAGGTCGGGGACGCCTGTCCACGTGCCTGATCCACAGATCCATGTCCACTTGGTGACCGATGTTCCACGAACTGCGCAAGGATGCGATATGTCTGGGGATGAAGCTGGAAAAAAGGCGGTCGCCACCGGTGAATTCACCGGTATCGTTGAAGCTGTAGGCAAGTTGGAAACGCAGAGCTTCGCTGGTGCGCCAGTCACCCGTCAATTCCATACCCGTGACGGTGAGTTCGCCGCTATTGATGAATCGAGTAGGGGCTATCAGGTAGGCATCGTTTTCACCCATCAACAGCATGTTGGGATCCGTGATGGTTGTCGCCGCTCTGAGATTGTCATAGCGATGCACGAAAGCGGTCAGATCCAGATAGAGACCGGGAGAGGGGTGGCCGCGGTAACCTGCTTCGAAGGCCGTCAGACGTTCCGAGCCGTAGGCATCGTTGCCGCGCACCTCGCCCTGTATCGGCAGGTTTGCCAGGGCATCATCCACCGGTCGATCAAGCATGAATTGGCCCGGCCGGGCCACCGTCAGGATATAGTCCGCGGTGCGCTCGCCCCGGGACGGGATGCGTTTGGCACGGGACAGGGATGTCCAGAGGCTATGCCGGGGCGTCATGTTCCACAGTATTCGGATCGTGGGCTGGAATTCCGTGCTCGTGTAGCTGTTGTGATCCAGGCGCCCACCCAGGGTCAGGCGCAGACTTCGAGCCAGGGCGATCTCATCCTGGGCGAACAGGCTGGCGACATGCAGGGTTTCCCTGGACTGCTCGATGCGGGTGGTCAGGCCGCTGGAGATGCTGTCGTTGTACCAGCGATACCCGGCACCCCAGGTGATGGTATGTCGATGGGGAATATCCAGGCGTTGCTGGAACTCCAGGTCGACGATGTGTTGTCGCTGGTCTGCCAGCATGACCGCCTCCAGATCGGAGTAACTCCAGGAGGCGTTGACCCTGACTTCCGCATGTTCCGAGGTCTGCCGGATCAGTCCTGCCTGCAGGTCCAGGCCAGAGAATCGGTCGGTGATCCTCTCTACCCGTCGGTAGAAGGGGGGAGAGAGCGGATCCCTGACGATACCTATGGCGTCAGACTCGATATGGTAGGCATTCCCCGCCATCATCCAGTCTCCCCCTGTCTGTCCTCCATCCAGGCGAAAACCGGCGGACAGATGATCCGACCGATCATGGTGATCATCGCCGGTCTCGGTCAGGGAGTCGCGGCCCTCCCGGGTTTGCAGATACACGTTGAAACTCCGGTCTTCTCCCCAGGGGCCGCCCTGCCTCAACAGGGCGAACGGACCGGTATCGTTGCCGTAGCCCGCGCTGATCAGGGTGCCGTGAGTGGCATCTGAGGAGCGGGTGATGATATTGATGACTCCGTTGACGGCATTCACGCCCCAGACCGCCCCCCCTGGGCCGCGGATGACTTCGATGCGGTCGATGTTCTCAAGGGGGATTTGCAGGGTATTCCACAGCACGCCCGAGAAGTTGGGGCTGTAGGCGTTGCGCCCATCCACCAGCACCATGAGCTTGTTGGACAGGTATTCCGTGTGGCTGCGGATGGAGACAGCCCAGCGATCTGCACTGATACGAGCCACGTCCACCCCTGGGGCCAGGCGCAGTGCTTCCGGCAAGGAGCGTGCTCCAGAGCGGCGGATATCTTCGGCTGTGACGACATGCACGGCTGCGGCGACATCGGACAGGCGTTGGGATCGACGGCTGACGGAGATGACTTCCTGCTGGAGTAGATCTTCCAGAGACAGTTCCAGAAAGTGTTCGATGGCTACGGCCTGGGAGGATGGCAGGGCACAACCAAGCAGCAAAAAGGGGAGCACCATGGAAGGCATTCGCCTGGGATTTGTCGGTCTGCCCATGATGTGCTCACTCACTGAATGATCCCGGTGGAGGCCTCGGAACTGTGGCCTGTTCAGATCGAGGTTAGTCCATGGTTGTTTTTGTGCTTGTTCAGCAGTTCAAGAATCTGATCTGATGGCATGGGTTGACTGAAATAATAACCCTGCAGGGCATGACAGGACTGTTGTTTGAGTATTTCCGCTTGCTCCAGGGTTTCGACACCCTCGGCGGTCACCGTGAACCCCAGGCTTTCTCCCAGAGAGATGATAGCCTTGATGATTGCCAGGCTCTCCGTATCCTGGGGCAGACCGATGACGAAACTACGATCCACCTTGAGATTGTGCAGGGGGAGTCGCTTGAGATAGCTCATGGATGAATAGCCGGTGCCGAAATCATCAAGGGAAAACTTCAGGCCCATTTCATGCAGATCGTGCAGGGTTTGCAGGGTGGTGGCGCTTTCGTCCATCAGGGTGCTTTCCGTGATTTCCAGCTCCAGGTGATCGGCCCGCAGACCGGTGTCACGAAGAATATCCCGAACGATCTCTGTCAGGACGCCATCCCTGAACTGCACGGGAGAAAGATTGACCGCAACCCGCAGGGGATATCCTCGGGCATGCCAGTGCGCGACTTCCCGGCATGCCGTTCTCAACACCCATTCACCGATGGGGATGATCAGCCCGTTGTCTTCGGCCAGGGGGATGAATTCCATCGGCGGGATCATGCCCTGCTGGGGATGTATCCAGCGGATCAGGGCCTCGACCGACAGGATTCGCCCCGTGCCTAAATCCAGTTGAGGCTGATAGACGAGATAAAACTCCTTGGCTTCCAGGGCATGACGTAGCGCCGTTTCCATGTTCAGACGTCGCATGGCCTGATGCGTGAGGGCGGGGCTGTAAAATTGGGTGTTGTTTCGTCCCAGATACTTGGCATGATACATGGCGGTATCCGCATGCTTGAGCAGGGTGTCGGCATCCTTGCCGTCATCGGGATACACGGCAATACCGATACTGGCGGTCAGTACCATTTCCCTTCCCGCAACGATGAAGGGTTGGCGCATGAGTTCCTGTATCCGGTGGGCCACCGTCAGGGCGTCTTCGGGGTGGAGCATGTCCGGAATGATCACGGTAAATTCGTCACCGCCGAGTCGCGCCAGATTCATGCCGCGGGATTCATGCGATGGACGGGATACCGTATCGGTGGGGCGGACGCCCAGTCTCAGACGTTGGGAGGCATGCTGCAGCAGCATGTCACCGGTGGCGTGACCGAGGGTGTCGTTGATGTGCTTGAATCCATCCAGGTCCAGGAACAGCACTCCAAGCTGACTGTGATTGCTGCCTGCGCGGCGAATCTCGCCCTCCAGCCTTTCAATGAGGTGTTGGCGGTTTGCCAGTCCCGTGAGGGTATCGAAGTAGGCCAGTCGGTATATCTCGGAGTCGGCTTCCTTGCGCGCCGTGATGTCACGCACCAGACAGAGGGTTTCCTGGCTGTCGATGACCACGATTCGGGTTTCAAAGTAGCGCGGGGACTGATCCTGTCCCGGGAGCACGTACTCGATGCTTTGCAAATCTCCTTTCGCGCGCGCCTGCCTGACCGCGTCCAGATAGGCCCGGGCAACCTCGACGGGCAGATTGTGCTGGAGATGAGTGCCGGGTCGGGGGTGGGTGTGGTCATCCTGACCAGCGAGTCTGTCCAGCACCATGCCGTCATCGGTGAGGCGGAACATGATGTCCGGCAATGCGCTCAGGATGGCCGCGTTGCGGGCATTGGCCCGGTGCAGGGCAAGGCGCGTCAGGTGGGCACGCCACAGGTACTTCACCCGGTGTCCGATGAGGTTCCAGTGGATGGGCTTGGAAATGAAATCCGTGGCGCCCGCCTCAAAAGCCCGTGCGATGGAGTCCAGATCGTCCATGCCGGTGACCATGACGATCGGCAACTCATCACCGGCCTGCCGACGCAGGTGGATACAGGCCTGAAAGCCGTCCATGCGGGGCATGTCCACATCCAGCAGCACCATGTCGCAACGTGTTTGCTCAAACACAGTCAGCGCCTGCTCCCCATCCTGGGCGCTGAATGTGGTGAACCCTGCCTTTTCCAGAGCGGCGCTCATGAGCATGAGCGTGGTGATGTCATCGTCCGCCAGGAGAATTCGGGTCGTATCGGTCATGCTGCCGCCTGAATCCGATGGCGGATTTCATCCAGTGTCGCCCGCGAGAGCGACCGGAAATGCGCCAGCAGTTGTTCCGCGGCGTCCACGTTCTGGTTTCTGGCGCAGTTTTCCAGTTGTCGGCAGACTGTTGCAAGGCGCCAGGCGCCGACATTGCCCGAACTGGATTTCAGTGAGTGAGCGGCGCTGCGCAGTGAGTCGGTCTCTTTTGCCGCCACGGCGGTCTCGATCTGTTCAGCCAGTGAGGGGGCGGTGTCCAGAAAGGCCTGGAATACCCTGATGAGGAGGTTCTGGCCCGTGGATTCGCCCAGGCTCTCCAGTTCGGCGAGGGTCTGTGGGTGGAGGATGAGACCGTCGACAGACGCGTCCGGACATGGCGCCGGTTCTGCGTCGTCCACGGACCTATCAGCGGTGGTCGGAAGCCATTGTTGCAGGATGCCGCGGAGTTGTCCGAGGGTGTGGGGTTTTGACAGACAGGCCTGCATGCCGACAGCCAGGCACTGATGCCGCTCCCGTGGTAAGGCATTGGCGGTCAGTGCGATGATGGGCACGTTCCGGCAACCTGGTACCTTTCCCTGGCGTATCGCCGTGGTGGCCTGATAGCCGTCCATCACCGGCATCCGGCAATCCATCAGGATCAGATCGACCTTGATTGCGTCCAGCATGGCCAGTGCCTCTTGTCCATTATTGGCAATGCTGTAGCTGAGCCCCAGTTGCTCCAGCATGCTGCCGGCGACCAGCTGGTTGACTGAATTGTCTTCCGCCAGCAGGACGTGACCGTTCAGGGTTTGGGCGTTGTGGATGTCCCCTCGTGGCGGCTCTCTGCCCGTGGAGGGTTCTACCGGTGGATGCCCGTCGCCTGCCGCCAGACTCAAGTGGACAATAAATGTTGAGCCTTGTCCAGGGGTGCTGTTCATGCTGATGTTGCCCCCCATCAGTTCCACCAGGCGAATGCAGATGGCGAGTCCCAGACCGGTGCCTCCGTAACGCCGGGTGGTCGATCCATCCGCCTGGGCGAAGCGTTCGAAGATCTTCTCTCTGGCCTCGGGAGCGATCCCGATGCCGGTGTCTTTAATCTGAAGACGAACGGAGTCCGCCTGTCCGGGGATCCTGTCGATCTGGACGCAGACCTCAACGCCCCCCTGATGGGTGAACTTGATGGCATTGCTCAGCAGGTTGGTCAACACCTGCCGCAGCCTCAGCGGGTCGCCCTGAAACCATAGCGGTTGATCCTTCGGTGATAAATCCATCGACAGCGTCAGGCCTTTCTTCGCGGCCGACTCATGAAACAGGTTCACGCACTCACGGACCAGAGCGCCGAGATCGAAATCCACCGACTCCAAATGCATCTGGCCGGATTCCGCCTTGGAGAAATCCAGGATGTCGTCAATGATGCCCAGCAGCTGGCGACTGGCCTGGATGGCGGTTTCAGCATAGTGGCGCTGCCTGGTATCCAATGGTGTGCTCAGCAGCAGTTCGGTCAGGCCCAGCACGCCATTCATCGGGGTCCTGATCTCATGGCTCATGGTGGCCAGAAATTCGCCTTTTGCACGATTGGCCGCCTCGGCCGCTTCCTTGGCCTGGAGCAGCTCGAAGGTGCGCGCCGCCACTTCTTCCTCCAGCAACTCCTTCTGTCGGCCAAGCCGTTGATCCCGTTCCTGGATTTCCTCCAGCATGCTGTTGAAGCCCCGCGCCAGGGTGTTGATTTCCATAAGGTCGGCATCACCGGCGCGAACACTCAGGTCCGCGTCCTGGGTGACGCGTCTCATCAGCGCGGTCAGATTTGTCACCGGCTGGGTCACTCTGGCCCCCAGGCGGGTCATGAGCAATCTGCTGGAAAGCAGGGCGAGCGCGGCTGCCAGCATGGTGATCAGGATCAGTACCAGCATCTGCAGGTAAAGTGATCGCAGGCCGATGACAATCTGGATCGCCCCTAGCGTGTCGTCTTCCATGACGATCGGCTGAGTCAGCCGGACGGCGGTCAGTCCGTAGTCTGTGTATGGTGCCAGCTTGACCTGCTCATCGGCCCGGCTGGGGGTGGATTGATAGCGGGCGAAGGGGCGGCCATCCCTGTCGTAGATCACCGCTGCCTGGGCATCGGGGGAGTGGCGCAGGGAGGCGAGTAGGTCAAGGGCGGCCTTTTCGTCACCGAACAGCAGGCTGGCGGCGGCGTTCTCCGCCAGAACCCGTGTCTTGACCCGATTGGCGTCCACCAGACTGAGGAGATTGACGGTCAGGCCGCCCAGGATGGTGATCACGACCATGATCGTGATCGAGATTCCCAGGGCTGCGCCGTTGATGCGACGCAGCCGTTCCGCCAGGGTCAGGGAAGCGGCACCGGTCGAGGGAGCGGGTTTCATTGCTCCACCTCCGTGGCCAGGCGCAACAGTCTGGAGCTCAGGTTCAGGCCATGTGCCCGTGCCGCCATCAGGTTGGCTTCAAAGGCAATTCGGTTATGCTGCCTGACCATGTTGAGCGCCACGCCCTGACGCATGGCGCCCGGGGTATCGGCCACCGTCAGCACGGGCGCGCCTTCCAGGGTGCCTAGTATCTGCGGTAGTTGCCCTATCGCGGCGCTGCTGATGAATACCATCTGGCAGCTTTGGAGTTCGGTCAGTGTCAGGGTGTGGCGGGTGAGGATCGTGCGTGTCCCCACCGACCTGTGATCCAGCTTGGCCAGATCCTCGCCGAAGGGGTCGCGGCCATGGACGCAGAGGTAGAGTGTGTCTCCGACCTGGTCGGGCCATTCGGTGAACAGGGCGAAGTTGTAAAGAAAGGCCGCCTTGAGCTGGTACTCGGAGTACGGACCTGTCGTGCCCTGAGTGGGCAGGCAAAGGAAGAACGACAGACACAGCAGCCGGGTGAGCATTCTCATCTGCTGCACATCACCCAAGCGTGGCCGCATGTCTGTCTGCGCGCATCATCCAGGATCAGGATTGAAAAGGCCCGGCTCACCAGGCGTTGCCGGGCGAGGTTACTGCCATGAGTGTAGGTCAAGCCGGCGCCCTTGTCTGTACCAGGGTGGGGCGATAGGCTTGAGTCCCTCGTCATTCGGTCCGGATCCCCGCCATGTTTGCCAATCAGAGCCGAGAGCAGCTCAGACAGATGTATTGCCAGGTCTGGAGAAAGTCCCGGGCCGGGGAACCCTTGCAGCCGTTGGAACAGCAGATCGCCAGGGTGGTTCGGGATCATCCGGAGTATCAGGCCATGCTGGAGGCGCCGGAAGCCGCCTTGGCGGCAGAGTTCACGCCGGAGCAGGGTGCTGTCAATCCCTTTCTGCACATGGGCATGCATCTGGCCATCCGGGATCAGGTGGCCACGGATCGCCCCCACGGAGTTCGCGCGGCCTACGAGCGCCTGCTGCCCCGGCTCGGTCCCCTGGAGGCGGAGCACGCCATGATGGACTGCCTGGGACAGGCGTTGTGGGAGGCCCAGCGGTCGGGGCGGCCGCCTGATGAGGCCACCTATCTGGAATGCCTTCGCCGCGTCTCCACCCGGGGGGTATGACGCCGCCACCCGGTCGCCCGGCGACGGCGGATGTAGACAATTTTTCTGCGCGTCATGTGAGTTCGTGGCCCGTGCCCGGCGACGGCGGATGGCTGTCCGAGTCCAGGGGCCGCACGGGCGAATGAGAACCGATCACGCCCTATCTCCCTGTAGAAACTGAGTTTATGGCGCTCATGACTGGTTCCGGAATATCCCTGTAACCCTTGTGAATTCGCAAATCCCCTGCCGAAATAGCGATTTTTCATCGCCTTTGGTCTTTAATCCGCTTGACCCCGTCAGCGCCGCAAGGTACGTTTTGTCATCAATTGTTCACTGCACAAAAGCCTGGTTATTCACTAAGAAATGTGTTCACCGTGACTTCTCCGATCCTGCAAATAGCGCTGGCAAGCGGTTTCATGGCTGGTCTGGGCATACTCCTGGCCGGCATTCTGGCCATTGCCAATCGACGGCTCTACGTCTTCGAGGACCCGCGCATCGACCAGCTGGAAGACCTGTTGCCGCGCGCCAACTGCGGTGCCTGCGGCGTGGCCGGCTGTCGCCCGTTTGCCGAGGCCCTGCTGGAAGGCCGTCTGGAGCCGGCCCGCTGCACGGTGAACTCCACCGACATGAACCAGCAGATTGCCGACATGCTGGGTGTGGCCCTGGGCAGCCACGAGCGGCAGATTGCCCGCCTGGCCTGCGCCGGTGGTTCCCACGTGGCCGCCACCCGTGCCCGTTATCAGGGCCTCAAGTCCTGTCGCGCCGCCGCCCTGGTGTCCGGTGGCGGCAAGGGCTGCACCTGGGGATGCCTGGGGCTGGGGGATTGCGAGGTGGTCTGTGATTTCGACGCCATCCACCTGGATCGCTACGGCCTGCCGGTGGTGGACCCGGTGCGCTGTACCGGTTGCAATGACTGTGTGGATGTCTGCCCGAAGAATCTGTTTACCCTGCAGCCGGAAAGTCATCGGCTTTGGGTGGCCTGTCTCAACCATGATCCTCAGGATGAGGCCATGGCCCACTGCCAGGTGGTCTGCACCGCCTGCGGTCGCTGCGCCGCCGATGCGCCGGAGGGGCTGATCCGGATGGAGTCCAACCTGGCCGTCATTGATTACACCAAGAATGCCCTGGCCTCCCCCGTGGCTATTCAGCGCTGCCCCACGGGGGCCATTGTCTGGCTGGAAGGGCAGGCGCCCCGCAAGGGTTCGGGCGCCCGCAAAGTCACCCGCAAGGAACCACTGCCTCGCATGGAGCCCCTGCCGCGCGTCTGACCGCACGCACGGCAGCACCAGGGCTCGCCGGTCGACATGGCGTCGACCGGCCCTTTGGCATCCCCGCATGGAAGGCGCAGATACCGATTACAAAAACGTGACGGCCAGCGAGCCGGCAGGAGAGAAACGACATGCTGTTCAAGCGCAAGTCATCGCAGGGCTTCAAGTATCAGGGTACCCGCGCGGCCCTGGATGGCAATACCGCCGTCATCTATTGCGAGCGTGAGTCTTCCGATGCGGCGGGGGCCTACCCCATCACCCCGTCCACCCAGATGGGCGAGATGTGGGCGGAAGAGGTGTCCAAGGGGCACATCAACATCTCCGGCCGTTCCCTGGTGTTCATCGAGCCGGAATCCGAGCATGCCGCCGCTGCCGTCACCGCCGGTCTGGCCATGACCGGCATGCGGGCGATCAATTTCTCCTCGGCCCAGGGCGTGGCCTTCATGCACGAGTCCCTGTACGCCGCCGCCGGCAAGCGTCTGCCCTACATCCTCAATATTGGCTGCCGCGCCATCACCAAGGCAGCACTGAACGTACATGCCTCCCACGATGACTACCACTGCGTGGACGACACCGGCTTCTTCCAGGTATTCGCCAAGAATGCCCAGGAAGCGGCAGACCTGAACATCATCGCCCACAAGGTGGCCGAGCTGGCCCTGAACCCCGGCATCGTCGGTCAGGACGGCTTCCTCACCACCCACCTGATCGAGTCCATGAAGGTGCCGGAGCGGGAACTGATCGCCGAGTTCCTGGGCCGTCCCGATGACATGATCGACTGCCCGACCCCGGCCCAGAAGATGATCTTTGGCGAGAAGCGACGCCGCATCCCGGCCACCTGGGACGTGGACAACCCCATGGTGTCCGGTGCCCTGCAGAACCAGGACGCCTACATGCAGCAAGTGGCGGCCCAGCGGCCCTACTTCTTCGACCACGTGGCCGAGCTCACCGATCAGTGCATGGAAGAGTTCTATCAGCTCACCGGTCGGCGCTATGCCCGCGCCTCCGGCTATCGCACCGACGATGCCGAGTACCTGATCGTGGGGCAGGGCAGCATGGTGGCCACCGCCGAGGCCGTGGCCGATTACCTGCGCGAAACCCGGGGCATCAAGCTGGGCGTGGTGAACATCACCATGTTCCGTCCCTTCCCCGGCAATCTGCTGGCCGCCCTGCTCAAGGGCCGCAAGGGCGTGGCCGTGCTGGAGCGCACCGACCAGCCGCTGGCGGAAGACCTGCCGCTGATGCGCGAGACCCGCGCCGCCCTGGGCAAGGCCATCGAGAACGGTCTGGCCGGCAAGGGCGAGGCCCTGCCGTATCCCGACTATCCGGCCTTTGATCGCAACGGCGACATTCCTCGCCTGTACTCCGGTGCCTTCGGCCTGGGTTCCCGCGACCTGCAGCCCGAGGGGCTGATCGCCGCCGTGGAGAACATGCTGCCCGAGGGCGGCAAGCGCACCTTCTTCTATCTGTCGGTGGATTTCATCCGCGACCAGGCCGCCAGCCCCAAGCAGGAACTGCACCAGCAGGCCCTGCTGGAGGCCTATCCCAACATCAAGAGCATGGCCCTGCGGGGTTCCGAGAATCCGAGCCTGATGCCCGAGGGCGCCATCGCCGTGCGCTTGCACTCCGTGGGCGGCTGGGGTGCCATGACCACCGGCAAGAACCTGGCCATGACCCTGTTCGACCTGCTGGACTTCCACATCAAGGCCAACCCCAAGTACGGTTCCGAGAAGAAGGGCCAGCCCACCACCTACTACCTCGCCGCGGCGCCGGAGCCCATCCGCATCAGCAACGAGCTCAAGCAGGTGGACGTGGTGCTGTCCCCCGATCCCAATGTGTTCGATCACTCCGATCCCCTGTCCGGTCTGAACAAGGGTGGCGTGTTCATCATCCAGTCTTCCCTGGAGAACCCGGAAGCGGTATGGCGCAGTTTCCCGCCGGCGGCCCAGCGCTATATCCGTGACAACGAGATCCGCGTCTTCTATCTGGACGCCTTCAAGATCGCCCGCGACGAAGCCTCCAACGCCGATCTGCAGTTCCGCATGCAGGGCATCGCCTTCCAGGGTGCCTTCTTCGCCGCTTCCCCGGTGATGCAGCGCAAGAACCTCACCGAGCAGACCCTGTTCAAGGCCATCGAAGAGCAGTTGCAGGAGAAGTTCGGCAGCAAGGGCGCCCGTGTGGTGCAGGATAACCTGCGCGTGGTGCGGCGTGGTTTCGAGGAACTGGTGGAAGTCACCGAGAAGCAGCCCACCACCGACAACCTGCCGGCCCTGGCGGATCGCAGTGCACCGGAAATGCCGGTGATGCTCAAGCGCATGCCTCAGTCCCTGAGTGCCTCCGGCGACATCCATCGCTTCTGGGAGCAGACCGGCAGCTTCTATCTCTCCGGTCAGGGCAATGACAACCTGGTGGACCCCTTCATCGGCATGTCCCTGATCCCGGCCTCCACCGGCATCTTCCGCGACATGACCCAGATCCGCTTCGATTATCCGGAGTGGCTGCCGGAGAAGTGCACTGCCTGCGGCGACTGCTACACCGTTTGCCCCGACAGCGCCATCCCCGGCCTGGTCCACACCCTGGGCGAGGTGTTCGAAACCGCCGTGCGCCGTATCGAGATCGGCGGCAAGCCCACCCGTCACCTGCGCCGTGCCGTGCGTGACCTGGAAAAGCGTCTGCGCAATGCCCTGACCCAGGCCGGCGACGGTGCCGACGTGCGCGCCGAACTGGACTTTGCCGTCACCCATCTGCTGGCCGAGACCGACCTGCAGGGTGATGACAAGAGCCGTCTGGAAAAGGAACTGGGCTGGCTCAAGGAGTCCATCGGCGACTTCCAGTTCGCCGCCACCCGTCCCTTCTTCAGCGCCATGGAAAAGCGTGCCAAGGGCAGCGGCGGTCTGTTCTCCTTGACCCTCAATCCCTACACCTGCAAGGGCTGCATGGAATGCGTGCGCATCTGTGAGGACCAGGCCCTGGTGGTGACCCCCCAGACCCCGGAAAGCGTGGACACCATGCGCCGCAATTGGGACTTCTGGATGGACCTGCCCACCACCCGTCCGGACTACATCCGCATCGAGGATCTGGACGAGGGCATCGGCGCCCTGGAAACCCTGCTGCTGGACAAGAAGGCCTACGGTTCCCTGAACTGCGGCGATTCCGCCTGCCTGGGTTGCGGCGAAAAGACCACCGTACATCTGTTCACGGCCACCGTGACCGCCCTGATGCAGCCCCGCGTCAAGGCTCAGCTCAAGAAGCTGGATGATCTCATCGGCCGGTTGGAACAGCATGTGCGCCTGAAGCTGGCCGAAGGCATGGATCTGTCCAATGTCCAGGCCGTCAACCAGGTGATCGGCGAGCATGCCGACAAGGATCTGACCCTGGCCCGCCTGTCCACCGCCCTGGATGCCGGCGGCAGCCACACCGTCGATCCGGACTGGCTGCAGTGGATCACCGGCGTGCTGGCCAAGCTCAAGGACCTGCGCTGGCGTTATCTGGAAGGGCCTTCCGGTCGTGGCCGTACCGAGATGGGTGTCATCAACGCCACCGGCTGTACCTCCGTGTGGGGTTCCACCTTCCCCTACAGCCCGTATCCGTTCCCCTGGGCCAGCCATCTGTTCCAGGACACTCCGTCCATGGCCATGGGCATCTTCGAAGGCCACATGGCCAAGATGGCCGAGGGCTTCAAGGCCATCCGCATGGCGGAACTGGAACTGGCCGGTACCTACAACCCGGTGGAGCATGAGCCCTTCTTCGCCCAGTTCAACTGGGAGCAGTTCAGCGACGAGGAATTCCACCTCTGCCCGCCGGTGGTGGGGATCGGTGGTGACGGCGCCATGTACGACATCGGCTTCCAGAACCTGTCCCGCGCCCTGATGTCCGGCATGCCCATCAAGGTGCTGGTGGTGGATACCCAGGTGTACTCCAACACCGGCGGCCAGGCCTGTACCTCCGGCTTCATCAGCCAGGTGTCCGACATGGCTCCCTACGGCAAGGCCTGGAAGGGCAAGGAGGAGATCCGCAAGGAGATCAGCCTGATCGGCCTGGCCCACCGCACCAGCTACGTGATGCAGGGCGCCATCTCCCATGTGACCCACCTGCTGGAGAGCTTCATCGAGGGCCTCAATGCCCGTCGTCCGGCCCTGTTCAACGTCTATGCCGTGTGTCCGCCGGAGCATGGGGTGGGTGACGATGTGGCCTTCGCCCAGTCCAAGCTGGCGGTGGAGTCCCGTGCCTATCCGTTGTTCCGCTACAACCCGGACAAGGGCGTGACCTTCCGTGAGTGCTGCACCCTGGAAGGCAACCCGGCCATCGATCAGGACTGGCCCACCTACACCCTGAAGTATCAGGAAGAGGACGGCGGCGAGGCCACCATGGAACTGCCCATGACCTTTGCCGACTTCGCCCTGACCGAAGGCCGCTTCCGCAAGCACTTCCGCAAGGCGCCGGTGGAGACCTGGAACGACGACATGGTCCCCATGGCTGAGTTCCTGACGCTGTCCGAGGACGAGCGGGAAGGTCGCTTCCCCTATGTCTGGGCCGTGGATGCCAAGAACCGCCTGACCCGGGTGCTGGTGTCCGAGGAACTGGTGCGTTCCGCCGAGGAACGACTGGAATTCTGGCATCAGCTCAAGGGGTTGCTGGGACTGGATCACGAGGTGGTGGATGTGGACGCCGTGGCGGCCCAGACCCGCGCCGACATGGCCCAGCGTCTCTCCAGTGCCCTGCTGTCCCTGGTCAGCGGCGAGGGCGCCGCGAAGCTGGCAGATACCCTGCAGGCACCGGTGCCTGCACCGGTGGTGATTCCTGCCGCCCCGGCGGCACCGGCACCCGCCGTGTCGGCGGCGCCGGTCAATGGCAGCAACGGCAACGGTCATGCCGCCCAGGGCAACGGACTGGAATACGAGCCGGTCTGGGTGGAGACCACCGAGTGCACCGCCTGTGACGAGTGCGTGCAGATCGCTCCCGGCGTGTTCGCCTACGACGACAACCGCCAGGCGGTGGTGACCAACCCCCAGGGGGCGCCGTACAAGGACATCGTGCGGGCCGCCGAGAAGTGCACCGTGATGGCGGTGCATCCGGGTACCCCCTTCAACCCCAACGAGCCCGATGCTGAAAAGCTGATGAAGCGGGCCATGAAGTTCAACTGACCATGGGCCTCCTGTCATTTCTGACGGGGCTCACCTTCCCCCGGGGGGTTCATCCCCCCGGGCTGAAGGAAGATACCCGTGACAAGCCCATTCGTCGGTTGCCCTTTGCGCCCCGCGTGGTAGTCCCCCTGCAGCAACATTTCGGCCGGCCTGCCCGGCCCCTGGTGGTCAAGCACCAGGAGGTACTGCGGGGGCAACCCGTTGCCGAGGCGGATGGTTTCGAGTCCGTGACCCTGCATGCCCCGGTGACCGGGGTGGTGGAGGGGATCGAACTCATGCCCACCGCCCGGGGACCCAAGACCGAAGCCATCGTGATCCGTACCGCGCCCGGTGACAGCCAGGCCATCCACTGGGCACGGCCCCTGGAGTTGGAGCGACTCAACCGCCCTCAGCTGATCCAGGCGATTCAGGATATCGGTCTGGTGGGGCAGGGGGGGGCGGCTTTCCCGACCCACATGAAACTGTCGGTGCCGGATGGGCATGACATCGATACCCTGGTGGTCAACGGGTGCGAGTGCGAACCCTATCTCAGTGCCGATCATCGCATCATGCTGGAGCAGACCGATGCCGTCATTGCCGGCATCCGTATCGCCATGAAGGCAGTCGGCGCCACTCGTGCCGTCATCGGTGTGGAGGATGACAAGCCCGATGCCATCGCGGCCCTGCAGGCCCGATTGGACAAGGAAGGCCCTATCTCCGTGGGCAAGGTTCGCAGCAAATACCCCCAGGGCTCGGAGAAGATGCTCATCAAGGCCCTGCTCAAACGGGAAGTCCCTTCCGGGCATTTCCCGTATCACATCGGGGTGGTGGTCAACAATGTGGGCACCATGGCCCAACTGGGTACTCTGTTGCCCCGAGGCGAGGGTCTGGTGGAGCGGGTGGTGACCGTGGCCGGTCCCGGCATTACCCGTCCGGGGAATTACCGGGTGCCCATCGGCACTCCGCTGCGCTATCTGCTCCAGCACGTGGGGTTCACGGGCAATGACGCCAGCCACATCATCCTGGGCGGACCCATGATGGGCAATACCGTCTCATCCCTGGACGTGCCCATCACCAAGGGAGTGTCCGGTGTGGTGGTGTTGCCCGATCCGGAAGACGAGGACGTTCGCATCCAGCCCTGCATCCGCTGTGGTCGTTGCGTGGAAGCCTGTCCCGTGGGTCTGAATCCCTCCGATCTGGGCAAGCTGGCCGCGGTACGCCAGTACGAGGTGATGGAGGAGCGCTATCACCTCAATGACTGCTTCGAGTGCGGTTGCTGCAGCTATGTCTGTCCTTCCAACATCCCCTTGGTGCAGTACTTCCGCATCGCCAAGTCCCTGAACCGGGAGCGCCTCAAGTGACCCCGCTGAAAATCGAACTCAAGACCTCGCCGCATTTGAAGCAGGCGGGCAGCGTGGAGCAGATCATGCGCCACGTGACCTATGCCCTTTTGCCCATCTGCGCCTTCTCGGTCTATCACTTCGGCATCAGCGCCCTGGCGCTGATGATCACCACCGTGGTGACCTGCGTGCTGACCGAGCATCTGTTCGCCAGGCTCTCCGGCAAGCGCAGCAGCGTGTCCGATTTCAGCGCCGTCATTACCGGCCTTTTGCTGGCCCTGACCCTGCCGCCCTCCTTCCCCCTGTGGATGGCGGCCCTGTCCGGCTTTATCGGCATTTCCCTGGCCAAGGTGATGTTCGGCGGCATGGGTTACAACCTGTTCAACCCGGCCCTGGTGGGACGGGCGTTTGCTCAAGCCGCCTTTCCTGTTTCCGTCTCCACCTGGACGGTGCCGGGTCATCCGGACCGATTCACCGAGTTCCTGCCGTCCACCCTGGCCATGCCCTTCACCACGCCGGCGCCGGTGGATGCCTGGACTACGGCCACGCCCCTGGCCCAGTGGAAGTTCGAAGGCGTCCATGTGGACACCTGGTCCCTGTTCACCGGCATGACGCCGGGCTCCGTGGGGGAAACGTCCGCCATCCTGATCCTGCTCTGTGGCCTCTATCTGATCGCCCGGGGCATGATGAACTGGCGCATTCCGGCGGCGGTGCTGGGCAGTGCCTTCGTCACCGCCTCGGTGTTCTACTGGATGGACCCCACGTTCTATCCCACGCCCTGGTTCGTGCTGCTGTCCGGCGGCCTGATGCTGGGGGCCATGTTCATGGCCAGTGACATGATCGCCTCGCCCATCACCCGTTCCGGTATCTGGATCTACGGCATCCTGATCGGCTTCCTGGCAGTGATCATCCGCTTCTTCGGCGGTCTGCCGGAGGGGATCATGTACGCCATCCTGCTGGGCAATGCCATGGCGCCGTTGATCGAGCGTATCACCCAGCCCAGACCCTACGGTACCCGCAAGCGGAGGGACGCGGCATGAGCAGTACCCCCCAGACCACTGCCGCGGAACGCCCGGCACCTACCTCCAGCTTCAAACTGGTGGCCACCCTGGGTCTGATCGCCCTGTTCTCGGGGCTGCTGGTGGTGAGCGTGTTCGAGTTCACCAAGCCCTATATCGCGGAAAACCAGCGCCGGGCCCTGGAGGCCGCGGTATTCCGGGTGGTGCCCGGCGCGGTGACCCGCCAGGACTTCGTGCTCACCGCCCAGGGCCTGTTCCCGGCGGCGGAGGCTCCGGCCCCGGGGCAGCGGGTGTTTGCCGCCTACGATGCCGAGGGAAACCTGCGGGGCATTGCACTGCAGGCCTCGGCCCGCGGCTATGCGGATGTGATCCGCGTCCTCTACGGTTATGACCCGTCCTGTCAGTGCATTGTCGGCATGACCGTGCTGGAATCCCGTGAAACCCCCGGCCTGGGTGACAAGATCGAGACCGATGCCCGATTCGTGGCCAACTTCGAGCGTCTGGATGCCCGCCTCAACCCGGCCGGTACCGGCCTGGCCCACGCCATCGTCACGGTGAAGCAGGGTGACAAGGAACATCCCTGGCAGATCGACGGCATCACCGGGGCCACCATCTCCGCCAATGCCATCGGGCGCATGCTGAACGACAGTGCCGATACGGTACTGCCGCAACTGGCGCCGTATTGGGCCATGCTTGAAGGAGGCGCCTGAACATGGCGGCCAATACCGAAAAACCCATCACCCTGGATACCTTCCTGATTGGTCTATGGCGGGAGAATCCGGTGTTCGTCATGTTGCTGGGCATGTGCCCGGTGCTGGCGGTGACCAACTCCGTGGTCAATGCCCTGGCCATGGGGCTGGCCACCACCTTTGTGCTGTTGTGCTCCACCGCCCTGGTGGCGCTGCTGCGGCGGCATATCCCCAAGGAAGTGCGCATTGCCGCCTACATCGTGATCATTGCCACTTTCGTCACCGTGGTGGATTACCTGATCCACGCCATCAGCCTGGAGATCTATCAGGCCCTGGGTGCCTTCATCCAGCTCATCGTGGCCAACTGCATGATCCTGGGCCGGGCCGAGGCGTTTGCCTCCCGCAACCGGGTGAGTACCACCCTGGTGAATTCCCTGGGCATGGGGGTCGGCTTCACCATTGCCCTGTTGTGCCTGGGGTCCGTGCGCGAACTGCTTGGAGCCGGTACCCTGCTGGGCATCCCGGTGTTCGGCGAAAGCTTCGAACCCTGGATCATCATGTTGTTGCCGCCGGGTGGCTTCTTCGTCCTGGGGGCCTGGCTGCTCCTGTTCGCCTGGGTCAAGGAACGACAGCTCAAACAGAAGATGACCGGCGCCGGGGAGGCGGGTGTCCATGCACGCTGATTCACTGACCTATATCTTTCTCAATGCGGCCATCATCAACAACTTCGTGCTGGCCCTGTTCCTGGGCATCTGCCCCTTGCTGGGGGTATCCGGCAAGATCAGCACAGCCTTTTCCATGGGGCTGGCCACGGCTTTCGTGATGCTGATCAGCTCGGTGTCGGCCTGGTTGATCAATGAATTCCTGCTGTACTTCAATCTGGAGTTTTTGCGCCTGATCGCCTATATCGCGGTGATCGCCTCGGCGGTGCAGCTGGTGGAGATGACCATCAAGAAGTTCAGTCCGCCCCTGTACCGGGCGCTGGGGATCTTCCTGCCCCTGATCACCACCAACTGCGCCATCCTGGGCGTGGCCCTGTTCCAGACCAACTACGAGTACAGTTTCAGCCAGTCTCTGGTGTACAGCCTGGGAGCCGGCGCGGGCTTCATCATCGCTATCGTGCTGATGGCGGGGCTGCGGGAGAAGCTGGAACTGGCGGATGTGCCGGCCATCGCCCGGGGCGCGGCCATGAGCCTGATGCTGGCGGGTATCCTGTCTCTGGCCTTCATGGGCTTTGCGGGGCTGGGCGGCAGCACGGCATGAAGACCTATCTGCTGGCGGTGGGCCTGATCTTCCTGATGTTCACCGGCTGGGTGCTGGTACAGGCGGCGGCCCGCCGTCTGGCCCAGCGTCATCCGGAGCTGGGTCCGTTTCGGGAGGGAGGGGGATGCGGTACGGGTCAGTGTGGCTGCGGTTCGCCCTGTGACAAGGCCCGGGACGCGCGCGACACCCGCTGACCCACCCCGTCCGCGGGCTGGGTCTCAGGCGGCAAACCGGGTTTCGATATCGGCCGCCGCCACCGGGCGGCTGAACAGGTAGCCCTGCCCCACCCGGCAGCCGTGTTTCAGCAGGAACTCCCGCTGGGCGCTGGTCTCCACCCCCTCGGCAATGACCTCCAGACCCAGGTTTCCGGCCAGGCCGATGATGGCCCGGATGATGGCGGCATCTTGCGGATGGGCGGCGGGATCATCTGCCAGATCCCTGACGAAGGACTGATCGATCTTGAGGCTCTGTACCGGCAGGCGCTTGAGATAGTTCAGGGAGGAATAGGCGGTGCCGAAGTCGTCGATGGAGATGCGAAAGCCCATGCGGGTCAACTGGGACAGGGTGTCGATGGTCTGTTCCACCGAACTCATGGCGGCGCTTTCGGTGATCTCGAACTCGATCAGCCGGGTGTCCACCTCGTACTCCTCCATGATCCCCATGATCCGTTCCAGCAGATCCGACTGATGGAACTCCCGGGGAGACAGGTTGACGGCCAGGGGCAACAGGGGACGGCCACTGGACTGCCAGGCTTTGAGCTGCAGGCAGGCCAGTCTGAGGACTTCCGACCCCAGCTCGATGATCAGTCCGGTTTCTTCCGCCAGGGGAATGAATCTTCCGGGCATCACCATGCCCCAGTCCGGATGTTGCCAGCGGATCAGGGCTTCCATGCTGAGCATGCGGTTGTTCCGCATGTCCATGCAGGGTTGATAGTGAAGCAGGAATTGCCCCTGTTCCAGGCCGCATCGCATGGCCTGCTCCAGTTGCATGCGCTCATGGAGCTGGTCGTCCAGATCGCGGGTATAGAAGTGGTAGCTGCGCGGTCCCTGTGCCTTGGCCCGCGACAGGGCGATATCCGCGTGTCGGATCAGGTCTTCGGCACGATGGCTGTCGGTGGGGTAGATGGCCAGGCCGATGCTGAAGCCGGTGACCAGAGGGGTTTGACCCAGCGTAATGGGCTGGGTAAAGGCCATCTGCAGCTTTTCCACCACGGGTATCACATCCCGGGGGGCATGGAGTTGGGTCAGCATCAGGATGAATTCGTCGCCGCCAAAGCGCGCCACCGTATCGCCTTCGCGCAGCAGCCCCTTCAGACGCTCGGCCACCATGCGCAGTAACTGGTCTCCCTGTCCGTGGCCGAGGGAGTCGTTGACGGTCTTGAAATCGTCCAGGTCCAGGAAGGCGACGGCGAGCAGGGTTTTGTCCCGGCGGGCCTGAACCAGGGCCTGGCCCAGGCGATCCATCATGAGACTTCGGTTGGGCAGCCCGGTGAGCGTGTCATGGAAGGCCAGGAAGTCCAGTCGATCCGTGAGCTGCTTGCGGTCGGTGATGTCTTCCGCGAGCTTGATGTACTGGACGATGGTGCCGTCCTCTTCGCGCACCGGGTAGATGCGGGCCTGTTCCCAGTAGGTTTCCCCCGATTTCTTGCGGTTGCGGAATTCACCTTCCCAGGTATGTCCTTGTCGCAGGGTGAACACGAGATTCTGGTGGATCACTTCCTCAATGGGCGTCTGGGCCAGGGCGCGGGCGTTGACGCCCAGCATTTCCTCCGGGGCGAAACCCGTGACCTCGCAGAAACGCCGGTTGACGTACTGTATGGCGCCGTCCGGGTCGGTGATGACGACGATGCTCGGACTCTGATCCACGGCAAAGGCCAGACGTTGCAGATGCCCCTCGGTGCGGCGCCGTTCGGTGATGTCCAGGTGTGAGCCCACCATGTGTGACGGTCGACCGTCCGGTCCATGGATCAGCGAGCCCTGGGCCAGTATCCAGCGGTAGGAACCATCCCTGTGGCGCATGCGAAACTCCATGACATAGCGTCGTCCATCGGCGCATTTCAGGTACTCGGCCACCTGCCTTTCCGTGGCTTCCCGGTCATCGGGATGCAGCAGCGCCAGCCAAGTGGTGTAGTCGCTGCCGATCTCTTCCTGGGTATAGCCCAGTTGCGTCTTCCATTCCGGTGAGTAGTACACCTCGCCGGTCTGTAGGTCCCAGTCAAACAGGCCGATGCGCCCGCCCTTGATGGCTTCCTGAAGACGCAACTGATCCAGGAGCCTTTCCTTGCGTTCCGTGACGTCCCGCAGATAGACCACGGAGACTTCCCAGCCTTCCATGCGCATGGGAACGGCCCGCAGATCGGCGGACAGCATGCCCCGGGTGGCATGGGCGATCTCGATCTCGGTGGGTTCGCCGGCGGTCACCACGAAGCCGAAGACTTCTCCGTGCAGGTGCTCGACGGTGCAACCGAACAGGTGGGCCGCCGCCTGGTTGGCGTATTGAATCACACCCTGAGCGTTCAGTAGCAGGATGGCGTCGGAAGCCTGCTCCACCATCTGCTCAAAGTGCTGGGCGGCGGGTGCGTGGAGGGTTGCCGGGATGTGTTCGGTGGATGGCTTGTCGGCCGGAGACTGGGGGGGGCTGGCTCATGGACGTGGAGATGACTCGGGTGATCTCGCGGGCTCTGGGTAGCCGGGACCTGAATCAAGTCCATTTCAGGTGGCTGGAGGTATGTCGGGAAGCAGACTCCATGGTCGGATGATCATAACACGATGACACGTCCCTGTTGGCGGGGACCGGTGGCTTCAATGTCGCCCGCGGGAAAATACTGTAGAATCTCGGCCGGTCGAATCATTCAGGATGTAGGGATCTCCTGGGTGAAGATTGTTTCAGTTGCCCACCGTATCCCGGCGCTTCGGCCCCTGAGCCACTTCAACCGAACCATGCCCGTCAGATGACTCAGAACGCCTCGACGATCATCCGCAACCGAAAGCGCCAGAACAGTATTTTCAATGCGCTGAAGCAGAGCCGTTCCCTGCTCATGATGCACGCGCCGGAGCGCAGGCAGCAGGGTCTGACTCAGATCATCGAGTCCGATCTTGACGAAGATGAATTGCTGTTCGACATTCCCAATGACGAAACTCTGGTGAAGGGGCTTGAGGAGGGCGTGCGTCTGACGGTGAGAGGTGCCCTGCAGGGGGTGCCGGTGCGTTTTGACACCCGTCTCGTGCGCCTTGATCGCTTCGGTGGGGACGAGGTGCTGGTCTGCCGGTGGCCCGAGGAACTGGATTATCAGCAGCGTCGCAATGCCTTCAGGGTGCAGGTTCCTCGCAGTATGGAGAGTTGCGTCCGGTGGATGCGCGAGCGGCATGGACAGCATCTGTCCGTCGATGAGGCACCCACGGAAACCCGCGAGCCTGAAATCCATGAGAGTCGTCTTTCGGATCTTTCCATTCAGGGCATGTGTCTGGAGTGCGAATTGACGGAGGACGACTGTCCCCGGGTGGGTGATGCCCTGCTGATCAGTCAATTGCACATCGGTGGCCAGCAATGGTCGGACCTTCGCGTCGAGGTGCGCAGCATCAAGCCGGTGGACGGCAGGTCAGTGCTCAGGCTGGGCGTACTGTTTCTGGAACTCAGCCCCAGCGTGGACCGTTCCCTGAACCGACTGTTGATGGAGCTTCAGTATGACGCCGCCAGGCGGTCATGATGAATCGGCTGTCGGCAGGCCCATCAGTTCTCCCCAGTTCATGGGCTGTGCAAATAGATAGCCCTGGAAGGCGCGGTATCCCATCTGCTCGAGAAAGGCCTTCTGTGCCGGAGTTTCCACGCCTTCGGCCAGCACCTCCAGGCCCAGCCCTTCCCCCAGGAGCAGGGCCGCCCGCATCAGGGAGGCATCATCCTCGTGATCCAGTGCCCGGTGCAGGAAGCTTTCATGGATCTTGAGCTGATCCAGGGGGAGTCGGCGCAGGTCACCGAAAGACAGTGTCCCGATCCCGAAATCATCCAGTGAAAAGCGTAGACCGCGCACCCTGAGCCGCTGCATCCGGGCAATGGCTTCTCCCATGTTTCCATCCAGGCAGTCTTCATTGATTTCAAGCCGGATGTGTCGGGGGTCTGCGCCGGTTTCATCCAACAGCCTCATGATTTCCGTTTCCAGTCCGGGCTGTCGGAACTGTCTGGGACTGAGATTGATGGCCAGCACCACATTGGACCACTCACGATGCTCGGACCAGCGTTGCAGATCCCTGAAGCCCTGTTCCATGACCCACTGACCGATGGACAGTATCAGGCCCGATTCTTCCGCCACTGGAATCATCCGGGCCGCGCGAATGAGGCCTTGTCGGGGGTGCTGCCAGCGCAGCAGGGCTTCCGCGGCCAGAACGCGCCCGGCAAGATCGTATTGCGGCTGGTAATGCAGGGTCAGATGTCGGTGGCTCATGGCCTGGTGCAGTTCATGAGCCATGACGGAACGGGATTTGAGGGATGACTGCATGGTGGGCTCGAAGACACTCATGCCGTTGCGTCCCTGGCGCTTGCTCTCGTACATGGCCATGTCGGCCTGGTGCAGGACTTCATCGGTACCACCCGCATCGCCATTGAAGAGGCTGATGCCGATGCTGGGCGTGACCACGTGTTCCAGGGCGTTGAGGACGTAGGGTCTGCTCATGGCCGTGGAGATCTTGTCGCTGATGTCCCTGGCCAGTCCCAGGGCTTCTTCTGCCGCCGGTCCCAGATTTTCCACCATCACCACGAACTCATCGCCTCCCAGCCGGGCGACCGTGTCAGCCTCCCTGACGCATCCTCTCAGGCGTTCACCCACCTGTTGCAGCAGCAGATCTCCCGTGACGTGCCCGTAGGTGTCGT
The DNA here is from genome assembly GCF_000225005.1 of Ectothiorhodospira sp. PHS-1. NCBI lineage: Bacteria > Pseudomonadati > Pseudomonadota > Gammaproteobacteria > Chromatiales > Ectothiorhodospiraceae > Ectothiorhodospira > Ectothiorhodospira sp. PHS-1. The sequence goes on from NZ_AGBG01000018.1 coordinate 23,885, forward strand.
TCAGGGCCTTGAAACGGTCCAGATCCAGGAACAGCAGGGCACCGTGCTGGCCGCTGCGTTTGCTGGAGACCAGAGCCTTTTCGAGTCGGTCCAGCAGCATGCGGCGATTGGGGAGCTGGGTCAGGGTATCGTAGAATGCCATCTGCGCGATGCGCTCACTGGCCTGTTTCTGCTCTGTCACATCCCGGATCACCGCCATGACCTCCCGGTCATTGAGCTTCACCAGTCGGGCCTCGAAGGTGCGCCGATCGCCGGACACGTCCAGCGCGTATTCCACGAATTGCAGACGGTTCTCGGCCAGGACCCGACGAATGGATTCCCGTACCCGCACGGCGATCTCAAGAGGCAGTACATCGGCGAGTTTCCTGTGCAGGAAGTCGCCGGGATCCCGGTACAGGAGATGTTTCTGGCCGGTGTGCCAGTCTATGAAATGCCCGTCACTGCTCAAGCGGAACATCAGGTCCGGCATGGCTTCGAGCAGGGCACGGTTATAGCGATTGCTTTCCGCCAGGGCCGCTTCCGCCTCCTTGCGACGATGAATGTTCTGGTGGACGCCGATCATTCGCGTGGGCCTGTTCCGTGAATCTCGACTGATCACCTGACCCTGGTCCACGATCCAGAGATAACTGCCGTCCTTGCAACGCAGGCGGTATTCCGACTCGTAGGTGGGCGTGAGACCGTCCAGATGTTGCTGGAGGTATTGCAGCGCCCAATCCCGGTCATCGGGATGCAGACGCTCCGTCCAGGCATCAAACGACGGTGTGATTTCCTCGGGGTCATGCCCCAGCATCATTGCCCAGCGGGGGGAGTAATAGGTCTTGCCGCTGGGGATGTCCCAGTCCCACAGTCCCTGATTGCTGCCCTCCAGAGCAAAACGCCAGCGCAGTTCATTGTCCAGGATGGTGGCCTGTTGGGCCTCGGCCTGAATGCGCAGGCGGATGTTTTCATTGAAACTGTCCTGAATCCGGGTGGCGCTGATGAAAACGAACAGCAGGAACAGGCAGACGATCAGCCCGGCCATCACGGAGAGGGCTTCATCCTGCATCAGCAGGGCAATGGCCAGGGAAGCGAGCATGGGGCCGGCCAGGAACAGGGTGGACAGCCGGTCGGTGGCCAGGGCGATCATGGCTCCGGCGGTGATGCCGGCAATGGCAAAGGCCAGGAAGGCCTGGAAACTCAGGTCACCGGACTGGGCCAGCAGGGTGCAGCCGATGCCCCAGCTGATGCCCGCGGTCAGCGTGGCGGCCCTGAAGCGCCTGAGCCAGACGGGGTGCTCGGGGGTGTCGCTGCGGCGATAAGCGAGCCACAGGCCACCCCTGAGCAGGGTGACCAGGAGGATGAGACCGAACCAGCCCAGCAATACGGGGGCCGGCAGCACAGGCAGATGAATGAGGGCAAGGATGGCGGCCGCGCCGATGGACACCACCACGGTGGCGGGTAGTCCTTCGTAGAGATAGCGGGTCTTTTCTGCATGACTGGCCTGCTCGGTCATCGGGAGGACTCCCTCTGACAGGCTGACCGACCGGGGTGTCCTTTGCCGCACATCCTGTTTGCGTGCCTCGTGTCTCGGCTGCTGGGATCAGCATGTCACAGCGGAGGCACACTGACCATGGTCGGTTGATCCGCCGATCCTGGCGCTTGAACCTTCGGTCCATCAACGGCTGGCGGCAGCGGACGTCTTGTCCTTGAAGTCACACAGGTCGGCGATAAGGCACCGTCCGCACTTGGGGGAACGCGCGGTACAAGTATACCGTCCGTGCAGAATCAGCCAGTGATGGGCGTCTCGTTTGAACGCCGCGGGCACCACCTTGAGCAGACGTTTTTCCACTGCCAGCGGCGTCTTGCCCGGCGCGATGCCGGTCCGGTTGGCCACACGGAAGATATGGGTGTCGACGGCGATGGTAGGCTCGCCGAAGGCGGTGTTCAGCACCACGTTGGCGGTCTTGCGCCCGACCCCGGGCAGGGCCTCCAGGGCGGCCCGCTCACGGGGTACTTCTCCCTGCCACTGTTCCACCAGGATCCGGCAGGTCCTGATGATGTTTTCCGCCTTGCTGTTGTAAAGGCCGATGGTGCGGATATGGCTCTTGAGGCCTTCCAGCCCCAGGTCGAGGATGGCCTGGGGGGTGTTGGCCACGGGAAACAGCAGGGCCGTGGCCTTGTTGACCCCCTTGTCGGTGGCCTGGGCCGAGAGGATCACGGCGATCAGCAGTTCAAAGGGTGTGCGGTAGTTCAGTTCCGTGGTGGGGTGGGGATTGGCCGCCCGCCAGCGGGTGAAGATCTCCCGACGCTTGTCGTTGTTCATCGTTCAGCCGTCCGCCTCAGGCCCGGGCCTCCCCGAGAGCCTCGGCGCGACGGACGGCCCGCTTCTCCAGTCGGTCATCCACCAGGTTCTTCACGGCCAGCAAAAGGCCCAGGCCGATGAAGGCCCCCGGCGGCAGGATGGCCAGCAGAAAGCCCCGGTAATCCTCGATCAGGGTCACCGTGAGTCCCCGGGCCGCCTCGCCGAACATGAGGTGGGCCTGGTCGAACAGGGTGCCCTGGCCGATGGCTTCGCGCATGCCCCCCAGGGCCACCAGCACCAGGGTGAAGCCGATACCCATGATCAGCCCGTCGACGAAGGCCTTGGGGATGGTGTGCTTGGAGGCAAAGGCCTCGGCCCGGCCGATGATGGCGCAGTTGGTCACGATCAGCGGAATGAAGATTCCCAGCACCAGGTAGAGTTCATGGAAGTAGGCATTCATGGCCAGTTCGATGGCGGTGACCACCGAGGCGATGATGAGCACGTAGATGGGGATGCGGATTTCCGGCCGCACCCAGTTGCGGATGAAGGAGACGCTGACGTTGGAGGCGATCAGGGTCAGGGTGGTGGCCAGGCCCAGCCCGAGGGCATTGACCACCGTGCCGGAGATGGCCAGCAGGGGGCACAGGCCCAGCAGCTGCACCAGAGCGGCGTTGTTGTACCAGAGGCCGTCGGCGACGATCTTGCCGTAGGGGGTGTCATTCATCAGTGTGCGCCTCTTCATCCGTGTCATCGACGAGCATCGGCTCGAATACCTGTTCCCGATGGGTGTCGAAGTAGATCAGGGTGTCGCGTACCGCGCGCACCACCGCCCGAGGAGTGATGGTGGCCCCGGTGAACTGGTCGAAGATGCCGCCATCCCGTTGCACCGCCCAGCGTTCCACCGGCGGATTGCCCAGTGCCAGGTCGTCAAAGCCCAGGATCCAGTCGGAGCGGCCGGCCTCGATGTCGTCGCCCAGCCCCGGCGTCTCCCGGTGGCTGACCACCCGCACGCCGGCCACGCGGCCGTCCGCGCGCACGCCCACCAGCAGGTGGATGTCACCGGAATAGCCGCCGCGGGCAATCACGGTGAACACCGCGGCCACCGGCTCGTCTCCCAGGCGCGCCCGGTAGACCAGATGATGGCCGCCGCCGAGCAGGGCATGACCGAGCACGGTGGTGTCGTTGATGATGTCGTTGTCGTATTCACCGTCGGGCAGGATTTCATGCAGGCGGGCCAGGGTGGCCGCCTCCCGGTTGGCTTCGATGCGCTCCGCCGTGCCCATGTGGACCAGGGCCACCAGTCCGGCCCCCACCAGTCCGAAGGCGGCCAGCAGGGCCGTGGAGAGATAGATTTCCCGCAGCACGTCCTAGCCCTCCTTGCCGGCCGTGGTCTTGCCGAAGACCCGGGGCTGGGTGTAATGGTCGATCAGCGGGACCATCATGTTCATGAGCAGGACCGCGAAGGCCACCCCTTCCGCATACCCCCCCCAGGTACGGATGACGAATACCAGCGCCCCCACGCCGGCACCGAAGATCAGGCGTCCCCGGGGCGTGGTGCTGGCGGAAACCGGGTCGGTGGCGATGAAAAAGGCGCCGAGAATGGCGGCACCGCTGAAGACGTGGAACAGGGGGGAGGCGTAGGTCTCCGGATTGATGAGCCAGAACAGGCCGGAGAGCAAGGTGAGGGTGCCCAGCATGGCCACCGGGATCTGCCAGCCGATCACGCCGCGCTTGAGCAGCCATAGCCCCCCCACCAGGAACCACAGGCCGATCCACTCCCAGCCGACGCCTCCCAGATAGCCGAAGAAGGGGGAGTTCTGGATCTCGCTGATGGGGTGTGCCAGTCCCACCCCGGTCTGGATCCGGTCCAGCGGCGTGGCGGCGGTGATCATGTCCCAGGTCAGCCCGTCCGGGAGCGTGCCGGCGAAGATGGCGGCAAAGGTCTGGGGCAGGCTCAGGTTCAGTTCGGCGATGACGGAAGGACTCAGCCACAGGGTCATTTCCCGCGGAAAGGAGATGAGCACCACCACATAGCCCACCATGGCCGGATTGAAGGGGTTGTAGCCCAGGCCGCCGTAGAGATGTTTGGCCACCACCATGGCAAACCCGACCCCCACCAGGGTGACCCACCAGGGTGTCAGCGGCGGCACGGCCAGGGCGAACAGCCAGCCGGCCAGCACCGCGCTCAGGTCGGTGATGTGGGGCGTCAGGGTGCGACCACGCACCAGCAGCATCAGGGCCTCGCAGGCCAGGGCCACGGTGACGGCCAGGGAGACATTGATCAGCACCCCCCAGCCGAAATACCAGGTCATGGCCGCGGTGCCGGGGATGAGGGCCAGCAGTACCTGTCCCATGACCCGGTTGACACTGCGGGCGGGCGCCATGTGCGGCGAACTGAAGGTCTTGAAGCGCATCAGCGGTTTTCGTTGTCGTTTTCGGAGGCCGGCGCGGCGGCGGTGGTGTCCTGGGCGGCCTGTTCGGCCTTGCGGGCCTGAGCCCGCGCCAGGGCGGCACGGATCACCGCCTGCTTGGGATCTTCCCCCCCGTCGGCGGTGGGGGCCGTCTGCTGGGCGGCGGCCTGCTTGCGCTTCATGCGCTCGGCCTTTTCCCGTTCTTCCCGCTCCAGGCGTTCCCGGCGCAGTTCGTGGCGCTGTTTGGCGGCCTCGGCCTGGCGGCGCTCCCGTTCCTGGGACCAGATCTCGTTCTTGGCAAAGCGGTAATACTGCACCAGCGGAATATTGCTGGGACAGACGTGGGCGCAGCAGCCGCATTCGATGCAATCGAACAGGCTGTATTCCTGGGCCTTGTCGAAGTCACGGGCACGGCTGAACCAATACAGTTGCTGGGGCAGCAGGCCGGCGGGGCAGGCCTTGACGCATTCTCCACAGCGGATGCAGGGCATCACCGGACCGGGGCGCTCCACGTCGGCGGCGCGGGCGGCGATGATGCAATTGCCGCCCTTGATGATGGGTACCGCGTCGCTGGCCAGGGCAAAACCCATCATGGGGCCGCCCATGATCAGTCGCTCCACGTCGTCGGTGTAGCCCCCGGCCAGGGCGATCAGGTCCGCCACCGGGGTGCCCAGGTAGACCTGGAGGTTGCGGGGGCGGTGGACCCCGCTGCCGGTGACCGTCACCAGGCGGGAAATCAGGGGTTCCCCCAGGACCACCGCCCGGTAGATGGCGGCCAGGGTGCCCACGTTGTGGCAGACCACGCCGACGTCGGCGGGTAGCCCCTCGCTGGGGACTTCGCGGCCGGTGAGTACGCGCACGAGCTGGCGTTCGCCGCCGGTGGGATAGATGCTGGGAATGGGGACGATGCGGATGTTGTCCCGTTCCTCGCCGCCCAGGGCCTCGGTCATGGCGCGGATGGCCTCGGGTTTGTTGTCCTCGATGCCGATCAGGCATCGCTCGGGTTTCAGGGCGCGGCGCACCAGATGCATGCCGGCGATCACCGTCTCCGCCTGGGTGCGCATGAGCATGTCGTCGCAGGTGATGTAGGGTTCGCACTCGGCGCCGTTGATCACCAGGGTGTCGATCTTTTGGTGGGGGCGGGGGTTGAGCTTCACCGCCGAAGGGAAGGCAGCCCCCCCCAGGCCCACGATGCCGGCATCGCGCACCCGGTTGCGCAGCTTGACCGGATCGATGTTGCGATAGTCCTCGATGGGCGGCATCCGGCTATCGCCCCAGTCATCCTCGCCGTCGGCCTCGATGACGATGCAGGGGGCGGACAGGCCGGAAGGGTGGGGCACCGGCTGATCGCCGATGAGGGCGATGCGACCTGAGGTGGGGGCGTGCAGGTGGGCACCCACATAGGTATCCGAGCGGGCGATGAGCTGTCCCTTCTTGACGTGCTCGCCGCGCTTGACCACCGGCACGGCGGCCTCGCCGATGTGCTGCCGCAGCGGCAGGATCAGCCGCTGCGGCAGGGGCGCGGCAGCCACCGGCTCGGTGGTGCTTTCCGCCTTGTGGTCAGGCAGCTTGACGCCGCCATGGAATCGCCAGAGTGTGTGGGAACTTGCGGTCATGGGTTGTCGTGGTCAGCGGGGGCTTTTGCGCCTCAGGCGCCGGAGCCCGCGGATGCCGGTCGGGCCAGATCCACCAGGCAGAGGCGATCGGCGGCGGTGTCCATGGGGAAGGGCCATTTCCAGGTGTTCAGGTCCTGGGCAATGGGCACCATGCGGATGCAGTCCACCGGGCAGGGCATCAGACACAGCTCGCAGCCGGTGCACTGGGTCTCGATGACGGCATGCAGTTGCTTGGCGGCGCCGACGATGGCGTCCACCGGGCAGGCCTGCACGCACAGGGTGCAGCCGATGCAGCTGTTTTCGTCGATACGGGCCAGAGCCTTTTCCTTGACCTTGCCCTCGATGGGCTTGGCGTCGCGCCCGAGCATATCGGCCAGGGCCATGAGCAGGCCGGTCCCCCCTGGAGGGCAGAGATTGATGTCCGCCTTGCCCTCGGCGATGGCGGCGGCATAGGGACGGCAGCCGGCAAAGCCGCATTGCCCGCATTGGGTCTGGGGCAGCATGTTGTCGATCTTCTCCACCACCGGATCGCTTTCCACGCGAAAGCGGATGGCGGAATAGCCAAGGATCATGCCGAACAGGGCGGACAGCGAACTGATGACTAGGACGGCGGCAAGCATGGGCGATTACGACTCCTGGCTCGTCGATGGCGGCATCCGGGTCAGGGGGCCAGCCCCAGAAAACCCATGAATGCCAGTGACATGAGACCCGCGGTGACCAGGGCGATGGCACTGCCGCGGAACGGTACCGGCACATCCGCGGCGGCAACCCGCTCGCGCATGGCGGCAAACAGGATCATGACCAGGGAGAAGCCGGCGGCGGCGCCCAGGCCGTACATCACCGACTCCAGGAATCCATGGCTTTCCTGCACGTTGAGCAGGGCGACCCCCAGCACTGCACAGTTGGTGGTGATCAGGGGCAGAAAGATCCCCAGTACGTTATAAAGCAGCGGGCTGGTCTTGTGTACCACCATCTCGGTGAACTGCACCACGGCGGCGATCACCAGGATGAAGGCAATGGTGCGCAGGTATTCCAGACCGAAGGGCGCGAGCAGATACTCGTTGACCAGATAACTGCAGACCGAGGACAGGGTCAACACGAAGGTGGTGGCCAGGCTCATGCCGATGGCCGTTTCCACTTTCTTGGAAACCCCCATGAACGGGCACAGGCCCAGGAACTTCACCAGGACGAAATTGTTGACCAGGACAGTGCTGACCAGGATCAGTAGGTACTCGGACATGGGTCTCCCGCTCTGAGGATTGAGTATCCGCTACCGGGCGCGCTGCCTGCAACCGGGCGGGTCATGGGGAAATCGCATGGAATCAGGGCTCCAGCCGGATCTGGTGAAAATCCGTCACCACCGGATGAGAGCTGTCGGCGGCGGCCGCGCCCTGTCGCTGTACCAGGGTGGTCCGCAGGCCGGCCGCCGCCGCGGCATCCAGTTCCCGCGTGTCGTCGCAGAGGAACAGGGCCTCGCCCGGGGCGCACCCGATGCGCTCGGTGATGAGCTTGTAGGCGGCAATATGGGTCTTGCCGCCGATGCGGGTGTCGAAGTTGCCGCTGAACAGGGGGCGCAGGTCGCCCGCCTCGCTGTGGGCCAGGAAGTCTTCCTGGGCGCGTACGGAGCCCGACGAAAAGACATGCAGGGTGATTCCACGGTCATGCCAGGCCCGCAGGCAGGCCACGGCGTCCGGATAGATATGTCCCTTGAAATCCCCCCGGCGGTAGCCTTCTTCCCAGATCAGGCCCTGCAGGGCCTTGAGGGGCGTGATCTTCTGATCCGCCGACATCCAGGCCACCATGCGTTGCATCAGGGCCTCGTCATCCAGGGAGCCACCGGCATAGGCCCGGATGTCGGCCAGCAGGCGCTTCACCTCCGGTACCGTCCGGTGGGTGCGGACGAACTCGGGCAGGTGCTTGACCGCATGGGGGAGCAGCACTTCCCGGGTGAAGGACACCCCGGACAGGGTGCCTTCGATATCAGTGATGATGGCCCTGATCATGGCCGTGGGTTCCGGGTCTGGATGGGTGTCATCATGGCTTGAGTCTGCGCAGTTGCAGTTCACAGTCAAAGAGGAATTCGAAGGCTTCCACATGATGCCGGGCCTCGGCCGCATCCCGCCCCCAGGTATAGAATCCATGGCCCTCGATGAGGTAGCCGGGGGTGTCCGGGTGACGGTTCATGTGATCATCCACCTGCGCCGCCAGTTGGGGGATGTCCTGATCATTGCCGAAGATGGGCAGGGTGATCGAGGCGTCCCGGCAGGCGATGCCCGGCAGGGTACGGAGGACTTCGCAGTCGGTGAGGGTCAGTTCGGCGCCCTCCACGATGCGGGACAGCACGGTGGCGCTGACGGAATGGGTATGCATCACGGCACCGATCCGCGGGGAACGGCGATAGAGGATGATGTGCAGGAAGGTCTCCGCGGAGGGCTGCTTGCCGGGGGACAGGACGTTGCCGTCCAGGTCCACCATCATCAGGCCGTCGTGTCCGAGTTCGCCCTTGTTGCGACCGGATTCCGTGATCACCATGCGGTGATCGTCCAGGCGCGCCGACAGACCGCCGGCGGTGGCCGGCATCCAGCCCCGGTGATAGAAGAAGCTTCCTGCCGAGATGAGTTGGGCGGCACGTGCCCCCAGGTGCTCGTGTGTCTCTTCCATACCTGCCTGATCAAAGGGAAAACAGCGGGTTAATGTACGCGACCCATGCGGCCGCGTCCATCCTGCCGGTCCCTTCGTTCAGGCACAGTGCGAAATGCCCTCCGGGACCTCCATGTTGCGGCACAGGGCTTCCAGGTTTTCCGGGTCCGGGTTCTGGGCCGCCTGCGCCACGTGCTCATGGGTGAGATGCGGGGCGAGCAGGGTGATGAAATCATACATGTAGCCGCGCAGCCAGGCGCCCCGGCGAAAGCCGATGCGGGTGATGTTCTCCGACAGTCCGGGTTCCGTGTCCAGTGCCACCAGGTCGTCGTCATGGCCCTTTTCCAGGGCAATGCGGGCGATGATGCCCACGCCCATGCCGTGGCGTACGTAGGTCTTGATGACATCCGCGTCCGCCGCCGTCAGTACCACGTCCGGGGTGAGTCCGGCGCGGCGGAAATCCGCGTCCAGCTTGGTGCGGCCGCTGAAGCCGTCCAGATAGGTGACGATGGGGTAGTCCGCCAGCCGTTCCAGGGGGATGGCGCCGGCACCGGCCAGCTCATGCCCCTTGGGAACCACCACGCAGTGAGACCAGCGGTAGGCAGGCAGCACGATCACCTGGCCGGAGGCCAGCATGGGCTCGGTGGCGACGATGAAGTCCACCTCGTCATGGGAGAGCATGTCGGCAATCTGCCGCGGCGTGCCCTGGTGGATCTGTACCCTGACCCGGGGGAAACGATGGCGGAAGGCGTCCACGATGGGGGGCAGGATGTAGCGGGCCTGGGCATGGGTGGTGGCAATGCGCAGATCCCCGGCTTGTTCATCCCGGGCCTCTTCCGCCGCCGCGCGGATGTTTTCCACTTCCCTGAGGATGACTTCACTGTATTCCAGCACCCGGCGACCCACGGCGGTCATGCCGGACAGATGCTTGCCGTTGCGCTGGAACAGGGGGACACCCAGTTCTTCCTCCAGCAGGCGGATCTGCTTGCTGATGCCCGGCTGCGAGGTGGCCAGGCGATCCGCAGCTTCGGAGATGTTCAGATTGTAGCGAGCAATGGCCTGCAGATAGCGAAGTTGCTGGAGTTTCATGTCGAGAATATCCTGTGATCAAGGGCGAATGGCCCCGGATCAATCGGCTCCGAAAGGGAGCGTTGTCTGTATCGGGCCAAGTATACATATATAATCTTGCGTTATGTATCCACTCCCTTGGGAAACGATCAAGAGGTTTGCTGGTGAATTCAATGCTCGGGCAGGTCAATGCCCTCGAAGATCCGGTCCACGCTCTCCTGGGTCCGGGCATTCAGGGCTTCCTGGACCCTTTCCTCTCCCGCGTGGGGGGCGAGCAGATCCATGAAGTGGCACATGAAGCGGCGCAGGTAGACGCCCTTGCGGAACCCGACCCGGGTAACATTTTCCCTGAACAGTGACTTGGCATCCAGGTAGGCCAGATCCGTATCCTGGCCGGGCTCATAGGCCATGTGGGCAATGATGCCGATCCCCAGTCCCAGTCTGACGTAAGTCTTGATGACGTCCGAGTCCGCCGCGCTGAGCACGATCTCCGGCGCAAGCCCGGCATTGGCAAAGTCCTGTTCCAGACGGCCCCGACCGGAAAAGCCGTGCACGTAGGTGACGATGGGGTAGCCGGCCACGTCTTCCAGGGCCAGGGACTTGACCCCGGTGAGCGGGTGCCCCTTGTCGACCACCACGCAATGGTGCCAGCGATAGGCGGGGATCATGAGCAGTTCCCGGTTCAGGGCGATGGCTTCGGTGGCAATGGCAAAGTCCACTTCGCCGGAGGCGGCCATCTGGGAGATCTGTACCGGGGTGCCCTGGTGGATGAGCAGGTGCACCCGGGGGTAGCGGCGCCGGAACTGGGTGATCAGGGGCGGCAGGAAGTAGCGGGCCTGAGTATGGGTGGTGGCGATGCGCAGGGTGCCCCGCTCCTCGTCCCTGAAGTCTTCCGCCAGGGCATGGATGTTCTGCACTTCACTGAGGATGTTTTCGGCCCGGGCCAGGATCTGGCGACCGGCGGGGGTGACGTGACTGAAATTCTTGCCGCTGCGATGGAAGATCTCCAGCCCCAGTTCCTCTTCCAGCAGTTTCACCTGCTTGCTCACCCCAGGCTGGGAAGTGAACAGGCGCTCGGCGGCCTCCGTCACATTGAGGTTGTTCTCGACGATGGCCTTCAGATAACGCAACTGCTGGAGCTTCATGGGGACCCGGGGCTGTGTTGCTAATTCTATTGGGTGATTACAACACAAATTTATATTCTTTCAACCCGGCTTCGGGGGTTGCTAGATTTGATTTCAATCAAATGAGGAGGACCCGTCATGGCCCAGTCCAGCATCCACACCCCTGCCCAGGCCCATCACCGGGAAGTCGTGCTCAGACGCCGCATGGTGGCGCTGGAGCGGGAACTGCGTCACCTGGAAGATGAGTTGAGTCGGGTACACCAGACCGCCGGAGCCGGGGGCCTGCCGAGTCGGCAGCCCCACAACCCCGGGTTCAGTCATCCGATTCCCGTCGCCGCCGGCTGACGGGCGGCCTATTTCACCCGCATGCCCGGCTGGGCGCCGGTATCCGGTGACAGGATGAACAGATCCTTGCCGCCGGGACCGGCGGCCAGCACCATGCCTTCGGACAGGCCGAACTTCATCTTGCGCGGTGCCAGGTTGGCCACCATCACCGTCAGGCGTCCTTCCAGGTCGGCCGGATCATAGGCCGACTTGATGCCGGCGAAGACCTGTCGGGTCTCGCCGCCCAGGTCCAGGGTCAGGCGCAGCAGCTTGTCGGCGCCTTCCACATGCTCGGCCCGGCTGATGCGGGCGATGCGCAGATCCACCTTGGCAAAGTCGTCATAGGTGATCTCTTCCCGGATCGGGTCCCGGGCCAGCGACCCCTGGGGCTGGGTCGGCGTGGGTGCCAGACTTTCCTTCGAGGCCTCCAGCAGGGTCTGCACCGCCTGCGGGTCCACCCGGGTCATCAGGGGTTCGTAGGCGTTGATGCGGGTTCCCACCAGGGGCTGTTGCACCGCTTCCCAGGTGAGGGCGGGAATGCCCAGAAACCCTTCCGCTTTCTCCGCCATGGACGGCAGCACCGGTCGCAGATAGGTGAGAATGGCCCGGAACAGGTTGATGCCCTGGGTGCAGACGGCCTGGACATGGGCCTGACCGTCTTCCTGCTTGGCCAGCACCCAGGGTTTTTGTTCGTCCACATACTGGTTGGCCAAGTCCGCCAGGGCCATGATCTCCCGCATGGCCTGACCGAATTCCCGCCGTTCATAGTGTCCGGCGATTTCCTCGCCGGCCCGCACGTAACGGTCATACAGATCCGGGTCCGGCAGGCTGTCGGCCAGGCGGCCGGCAAAGCCCTTGTGGATGAATCCGGCGCAGCGGGAGGCGATATTCACCGCCTTGCCCACCAGATCACTGTTCACCCGAGCGATGAAATCGTCCAGGGACAGGTCGATGTCATCCACGCCGGGGCCGAGCTTGGCCGCGAAGTAGTAGCGCAGGTATTCCGGCTGCAGGTGGTCCAGATAGGTGCGGGCCTTGATGAAGGTGCCCCGGGACTTGGACATCTTCTGGCCGTTGACGGTGAGAAAACCATGGCAGTGCACCGCCGTGGGGGTACGAAAGCCCGCGCCGCTGAGCATGGCGGGCCAGAACAGGGTATGGAAGTAGGCGATGTCCTTGCCGATGAAGTGATGTAGCTCCGCCGTGCTGTCGGCGCGCCACCAGGCATCGAAGTCCAGGCCCTGCTGCTCGCAGTAGTGCTTGAAGCTGGCCATGTAGCCGATGGGGGCGTCCAGCCAGACGTAGAAGTACTTGCCCGGTGCATCCGGGATCTCGAAGCCCCAGTAGGGGGCGTCCCGGGAGATGTCCCAGTCGTTCAGGCCCGCCTCGAACCATTCCCGCAGCTTGTTGCGGATCTCCCCCTGCAGGCTGCCGGAGCCGGTCCATTCCCGCAGCATGGCGTGGAAGTCGCCCAGTTTGAAGAAGTAGTGCTCGGACTCCTTTTCCACCGGCGTGGCGCCGGAGATGGCGGAGACCGGGTTTTTCAGGTCCGTGGGGGCGTAGGTGGCGCCGCAGGCCTCGCAGGAGTCTCCGTACTGGTCCGCCGCGCCGCAGCGGGGGCATTCCCCCTTGATGAAGCGATCCGGCAGGAACATCTTCGCTTCCGGGTCGTAGGCCTGGCGGATGGTGCGCCGGGCGACATGTCCGGCATCCCGCAGCCGGGTGTAGATCAGTTCGGCAAAATGGCGGTTTTCTTCCGAATGGGTGCTGTGGTAGTGGTCGAAATCCACCAGGAAGCCGGCAAAGTCCTCCCGGTGTTCCCGGCCGATGCGCTCGATCAGGACCTCCGGGGTGATGCCTTCGCTTTGCGCCTTGAGCATGATGGGGGTGCCGTGGGCGTCGTCGGCGCAGACATAGATGCACTGGTGGCCGCGCATCTTCTGGAAACGCACCCAGATGTCGGTCTGGATGTATTCCACCAGATGACCCAGGTGGATGGGGCCGTTGGCGTAGGGCAGGGCGCTGGTGACCAGGATGTTGCGGGTATCGGATGTCATGATCTTGGCGGGGGCAGGGAAATGATTAAAGGTATCAGTTCGGACGGATCGGAGCCAGTTTGTCGGCCTTTTTCAGCCTGCCCCTGTAGGGTTTTGATGTTTTTTCGGGTTAGATTGGACGTCGAACCGTCTGCCGTTTGCAGATGTCAATAAACTCAAGGATCCATCGCCATGACACGCCACTTCATCGCATTACCCCGACACCTGGCCTGGTTCGGCGCCGTGCTGCTCCTGACCGCCTGCGTCACCATCAACATCTATTTCCCCGCCGCCGCCGCCGAGGATGCCGCCCGCACCATCGTGCGGGACGTGCTGGGCGAGACCGTGCGGCCCGCCGATGAGTCCCCGGAAGCCGCGCCAACCGCTCCGGACGCCCTTCTGGACGGCACCTCCCGGCGTGTGCTGGCGCTGATCCTGGACACGGTCATCCCGCCGGCCCAGGCCCAGCAGGCCAACATCAACATTCGTACCGCCACCATCGACGGTCTGCGGGCCTCCATGCGCTCGCGCACGCCGTCACTGCAGCCTCACTTTGCCTCCGGGGCCATCGGCTTCACCCGGGACGGGCTGGTGACCATTCGCGACCTCAATGCCGTACCCCTGCGGGACCGGGCCGCGGTACAGCGCCTGGTGACGGAAGAAAATGCCGACCGCAACGCCCTGTACCGGGAGATCGCCAGGGCCAATGACCGTCCCGAGTGGGAGTCGGACATCCGCGCCACCTTCGCTCGGGTCTGGGTGCAGGAGGCCCCACGGGGATATTGGTACCAGGATGAGCGGGGACAGTGGCGGCAGAAGTAGCCGTCCAGGGTGAATGACTGCATCGGCTACACTTCTTTCCATGTCGGATCGATATCGCCGCCTGGCTCCCTCTCCTCCGCGCCGTTTCCTGGTCACCCTGTCGGCAGCTCTGGTCCTGTGGTGGATCCTGACCGGCGGCGCGCCCGGTGCCTGGGCCATCGGTATCCCGGTGGCCCTGCTGGCTGCCGCCTCGGTCTTTGTCCTGCCGCCGGGGCGGCGCTACCGGCTATCCTTGCGGGGTCTGATGGTGTTCATGGGCTTCTTCCTCTGGCAGTCCTTCGTCGGCGGCCTGGATGTCTCCCGTCGGGCCCTGTCGCCACGGATGCCTCTGGCTCCCGGATTCATCGATTACCCGGTCCGGTTGCCGCGGGGGCCGGCACTGACCTTCTTCATGAACGTGATCGGCCTGCTTCCGGGCACCCTGAGCGTGGGACTGCATCGACGCCGCCTTCAGCTCCATGTGCTGGATGTGGGGATGCCGCTGCATGCTTCCCTGTCCCGGCTGGAAGATCGGGTGGCGGCGCTCTTTGGTCTGCGGCTGGAGGCTTCGTGACATGACCGTGTTCTGGCTTTTCTGCGCCCTGTTCCTGCTTTTCACCGCTGCCGTGGGCATGGTGCGGGTACTGTCCGGCCCCACGCCGGGAGACCGGATGCTGGCGGCCCAGCTCTTCGGCACCGCCGGGGTGGCCATCCTGCTGCTGCTCTCCCTGGCCATGGAACAGCCGACCCTGGTGGACGTGGCCCTGGTCTTCGCCCTGCTGGCGGCGGTGGCCACGGTGGCCTTCGTCAGACAGCGGGGTTTGCCACGGCAGGGGGGAGATCAGGCATGATGGGTCAGGTCATGGATGCCGTCAGCATGGGATTGGTGCTGATGGGGCTTGTGTTCTTTGCCGCCGGCAGCATCGGCATGCTGCGGTTCCCGGACGTCTATACCCGGCTCCATGCCCTGACCAAGGCCGACAATCTGGGGCTGGGGCTGGTGGTCGCGGGGGTGGCCCTGCAAGTCGGCAGCCTGCCCCAAGTGTTCAAGCTGATCCTGATCTGGGGCCTGGTGCTGGCGGCCGGCGCGGCCGGGTGCCATCTGGTGGCCCAGCGGGCCCGCCGGCGGGAATCCCATCGGCTCTGACTTCCCTGTTCGTTCATGCGGCCACGCGATGCCTGAAGAGATCACCACCTGGTTTTTGATCGGTTTTGATGCCCTGCTGGTCCTCACCCTGCTGTGGGTTGCCTGGCGTCTGCTGGCGGGCGGGGATCTATTCCGGTCCGTGGTCCTGTTCATTGCCTTCGGTTTGCTGCTGTCCCTGGCCTGGGTGCGTCTGTCTGCCCCCGACGTGGCCCTCGCGGAGGCCGCCATCGGTGCCGGCGTCACCGGTGCCCTGCTGCTGGTGGCCCTGGGACGGTTGCGGCGTCTGGAAACCCGGGCCTTCGGGGGAGGAAAAAAGCGATGATCCGGCATCGCTCCGCACCGGCCCTGATGCCCTTGATGAGCCTGACTCTGGCTGGGCTGCTCCTTGTTGCCGTGCTGGATCTACCGCCACAGCCCGGGCTGGTCGAACCGGTGGCCGGCGCCATGGACCGGGCCGGTGTGGATCATCCGGTCACGGCGGTGCTGCTCAATTTTCGCGCCTACGACACCTTCCTGGAACTGGCGGTGCTGTTGCTGGCCGTGCTGGCGGTCTGGTCCCTGGGGCGTCGTGATCCGATTCCGGCCCGACCGGTGCAGGGGCCGGTGCTGCACGGCACCCTGCGTCATCTGATCCCGGTGGCGGTGGTTACCGGGGGCTATCTGGTCTGGGTAGGCAGCAGCGACAGCGGCGGCGCCTTCCAGGGCGGGGCCGTGCTGGGGGCCGCCGGCGTCATGTTGATGTTGTCGCGTCCCCGCGAGCTGCCCATGCTGCCCGCGCCGCTGCAGCACCTGGGTCTGGCCCTTGGGGTCTGTGTTTTCCTGGCGGTGGGCACCGCGGGTCTGCTGGCTGGTCACGGCTTCATGGGGTATCCCCCCGCCTGGGCCTACCCGTTGATCCTGGGTATCGAACTGGTCGCCGCCCTCTCCATCGCCCTGACCCTGGTGCTGCTGTTCCTGGGAGGGCGCCATGGCCACTGAGCCCGTCAGTCTTCAGATCTACCTCGCGTGTGGCACCCTGCTGTTCGTGATGGGACTGCATGCCCTGGTGGCGCGTCGTCATCTGCTGCTGAAGATCCTCGCCATCAACATCATGGGTTCCGGGATATTCATGGTCCTGCTGGGAGTGGCCGCCGGCGGTGATGGCGGAGTGGATCCGGTGCCTCATGCCCTGGTCATTACCGGCATCGTGGTGGCACTCAGCGCCACGGCCGTGGCGCTGGTGCTGATGCTCAGGGTGAAGGCGGCCACCGGCCTGGCGCGATTGCCCCGGTCCGGGCCGGAGGACTGACATGCCGCCGGCCGCTGCCATGGCAGACGTGCTCCTGGCTCCCTGGCTGGTGATCCTGCCTCTGGCGGGTGCCTTGCTGGCGGGACTGTGGCCTGCCGCGGTCCGATGGTGGGGGCTGCTGACGGCGCTGCTCACCCCGGTCATGGCCCTGCTGCTGGCCCTGCAGGTGCATGCCCAGGGTCCCGTGATCCTGGATCTGGGGGGCTGGGCGCCGCCCCTGGGTATCACCCTGGTGGTGGACGGCCTGGCCAGCCTGATGGTGCTGATGACCGCCGGGGTGGGGCTGGCCATCAGTCTGTATGCCCTGGGCTACCTGGGCGGAACAGACCGGGGCCGCTGGTTCTGGGTCCTCTGGCTGTGGCTGTGGGCGGCCATGAATGCCCTGTATCTGTCCGGGGATGTGTTCAATCTCTATGTCACCCTGGAACTGGTGGTGCTGGCGTCGGTGGCCCTGGTGGCCCTGGCCGGCGGTGCCGCCCCCCTGGTGGCGGCCATGCGCTACCTGCTGGTGAGCCTGCTCGGATCCATGGCCTACCTGATGGGGGTGGCCCTGCTCTACGGGGCTTATGGCACGCTGGATCTGCAGGGGTTGGGTGCCCAAGTGGTACTGTCGTCGGCCCCCATGCTGGCGGCGGTGCTGATGACCGTGGGGTTGCTGGCCAAGTCCGCCCTGTTCCCGCTGCATGTCTGGTTGCCCCCCGCCCATGGCAGTGCCCCGGCGCCGGTCAGCGCGGCGCTTTCGGCTCTGGTGGTCAAGGTGTCCTTCTATCTCATCCTGCGGCTTTGGCTGACGGTCTTCCCGGCATTGCCTCTGTCGGGGCTGGATGTGCTGATGGGGGCGCTGGCCGCCGGGGCGGTGCTCTGGGGCGGCCTCATGGCGTTGCGGGCCCCTCGGCTCAAGCAGGTGGTGGCCTATTCCACCGTGGCCCAGGTGGGCTATCTGTTCCTGCTGTTTCCGTTTCTCCGGGCGCATCCGGAGGGCTGGAAGGCGGTGGTCTTTTTCGCGGTTGCCCACGGGGTGGCCAAGGCCGCCGTGTTCCTGGCCGCCGGCACCCTGCAGCGGGCGGCGGGTCACGACCGGCTGGCGGAGTTGGGGGCGGTGATGCGGGGGCGGCTCAAGACCAGTTTTGCCCTGGGGATTGCTGGTGCCGGTCTGGTGGGTTTGCCCTTCACCGGGGGTTTCATCGCCAAATGGCTGCTGGTGCAGACCGCCCTGGAGGCCGGGCTGTGGATCTGGGCCCTGGTGGTGCTGGGTGGCGGGCTTCTGGCCGGCGCCTATGTGTTCCGTCTGCTGGGGCCGGCCTTTGAGCCGGGCCCCGCGGATCGGGGGCGTCCCTTGCCCGCGGTGATGGAATGGGTGCCCCTGGCCCTGGCCCTGCTGACCATCGGCCTGGGGTTTGCCGGTAGCCCGGCCTTGTCGTTGCTGGCCCGAACCCTGGCCGGGGGAGGGGGCTGAAATGGCAACGGGGGGATACATGCTGCTGCTGATTCTCCTGAGCTCCCTGCTGCCCGGGGTGGCCATCTTCTTCCTGCGGGAGCAGCAGTTTGCCCTGCGCACGGCCCTCAACCTGGGGGGCGCCACCCTCAAGTTCCTGCTGATCATTGCCCTGTTGGTGGGAGTGTACCGGGACGGCAAGACCTACAGCCTGAGCGTGAACCTGTTGCCGGGGATCGATCTGGTGCTGGCGGCGGATGCCCTGTCTCTCTTGTTTGCCACCCTCTCGGCGGTGCTCTGGCTGGTCACCACCATCTACGCCATCGGCTACCTGGAGGATTCCCCCAACCGCAGCCGCTTCTTCGGTTTCTTCAGCCTGTGCGTGAGCGCCACGGTGGGGATCGCCTTCTCCAGCAACCTCATCACCCTGCTGATCTTCTACGAGATCCTGACCCTGGCCACCTGGCCCCTGGTGGTACACCGGGGCACGGCGGAATCCTTCCGGGCCGGGCGCATCTATTTGGCCTACACCCTCCTGGGGGGCGCGGTGCTGCTGGGGGCCGTGGTCTGGCTGACCCTGCTGGCGGGTTCCGAGCCCTTTGTCGCCGGCGGTTATCTGCGGCATCTGAGTGCCGACCAGGGTCCGGTTCTGATCATGATCTTTGCCATGCTCATGGCCGGATTCGGGGTCAAGGCGGCCTTGCTGCCCCTGCATAGCTGGCTGCCCCGGGCCATGGTGGCCCCGGCCCCGGTGAGTGCCCTGCTGCACGCGGTGGCCGTGGTCAAGGCCGGGGCCTTCGGCATCGTGCGGGTGCTCAATGATGTCTACGGGGTGGAACTGGCGGCGGATCTGGGGGTGACCCTGCCGTTGCTGCTGCTGGCCATCATGACCATCGTCTATGGTTCGGTGCGTGCGGTGTTTGCCGATGATCTCAAGCAACGGCTGGCCTTTTCCACCGTCAGCCAGGTGTCCTACATCATCCTCGGCGTGGCCCTGGCCGGACCCATCGGTGCCGTGGGGGGGCTGGTGCATCTGGTCCATCAGGGGGTGATGAAGATCACCCTGTTCTTCTGCGCCGGCAATTTCGCCGAGACCCTGGGCATCCATCGGGTGGATGAGATGCGTGGGGTGGGCCGGCGCATGCCCTGGACCATGACCGCCTTCACCCTGGCGGCCCTGGGGATGATCGGCATTCCCCCGCTGGCCGGGTTCATCAGCAAATGGTATCTGGGCCTGGGCGCCCTGGAGGCGGGAATGGCCTGGGTGACCGGCGTGCTGGTGGTCAGCAGTCTGCTCAACGCCCTGTATTTCCTGCCGCCGATCCTGCGGGGCTGGTTCAGTCGCCGGGAGGGGGCGTGGCCCGATGAACGTCACGGGGGACGACGGCTGGAAACCCACTGGATGCTGCTGCTGCCCACGGTGACCGTCGCCGCCATGGCCCTGGGCATGGGGCTACTGGCCTCCCTGACCATCAGTCCCCTGTACTGGGTGACCTTCATCGTGGAATTCGAGTACGGCTACGATCATATCTGGCGCGCCATCTTCGAATGGGAGACGCCATGACCCTGGAACTGTGGCTGATCCTGATCCCTGTAACCCCGCTGCTGCTGGTGCTGGCGATGGCCCTGCCGGGCCTGGGGCGGCATCTCTGGCGCCTGACCCCGCTGGCGGTGTTGCCGGCCCTGGCGGGCCTGGTGTGGCTGCCGGATGGTGCCTGGGCCTTCTATCCCTGGCTGCTGATGGGTACGGAACTGGCCCTGGATCCGGTGGGACGAGGCTTTTTGCTGCTCACCGCCCTGCTGTGGGGCGCGGCGGCCGTTTACGCCCAGGGGTATCTGGGGGCAGGTCCGGCCCGGGTGCGTTTCCACGCCTTTTTCCTGTTGGCCATGGCGGGCAACCTGGGGCTGGTGGTGGCGGCGGACGTGGTCTTTTTCTATACCAGCTTTGCCCTCATGAGCCTGGCCGCCATGGGGCTGGTGGTGCACGACCAGCGCTTCGAATCCTGGCGGGCGGGTTGGGTCTATCTGGGCATGGCCGTGGTCGGCGAGGTGGCCCTGTTCACAGGGCTGATCCTGCTGGTGCACGATGCCGGCGGACATGGCATGGTGCGGGTCTGGGAGCAGCCGCCGGATGCGGCGGCCGCGGCCCTGCTGGTGATCGGTCTGGGGGTGAAGGCCGGGCTGGTCCCCCTGCATGTCTGGCTGCCCCTGGCCCATCCGGCGGCGCCCACCCCCGCCAGTGCGGTACTTTCCGGGGCCATGATCAAGGCGGGCCTGCTGGGTTGGATGCGCCTGCTACCGCCGGGCAGTGCGCCGGAAGCCCTGGGCACGATCCTGGTAGTGTTGGGCCTGGTGGGGGCCGGCTACGGGGTGGCGGCGGGGGTTTTTCAGTATCGGGCGAAGACCGTGCTGGCTTATTCCAGTATCAGTCAGATGGGGCTGATGACGGCGGGCCTGGGGGTGGCGATAGCCCACCCGGCCCTGGCGCCCGCGCTGATATCGGCACTGGTAATCTACGCCCTGCACCATGGCATTGCCAAGGCAGCTCTGTTCCTGGGGGTGGGCATTGCCCAGCGGGTGGGGCGACCGGCGGCACTGGCCTGGTTGCTGTTGCCGGGACTGGCGCTGGCGGGGATGCCCCTGACCAGTGGCGCCGTGGCCAAGACCCTGCTCAAGGCACCCCTGTACGATGCGCCCGTGGATCTGTCCCTGGTGACCCTGTTGCTGTCCACGGCGGCGGCCGGCACCCTGCTGCTGATGCTGCGGTTCTGGGTACTGGCCGCCGGTGGCGCGCGCGAGCCTCGCCCGGTGTCGGTGTTCCTCTGGCTGCCCTGTCTGGTGCTGGTGCTGGGCACGGTACTCCTGCCCTGGGCTCTGGCACCGGAAGGCGCGTTCAAGGCCCTGACCCCCGACCATGTGCTGGCGGTGGCCTGGCCCATGGGTTTGGGACTGTTGATCGGCGGCAGCGGTGTGCTGCTGGCTCGTCTCTGGGGCGGGACCATGCCCCGCTTGATACCCGAGGGGGATCTGTGGGTGCCTTTGGAGCGGGGCGGTCAGGGGGTGCTGGGATGGATTTCCCGTACCCCTGGGTTCTGGCACATGCCGGGCGGCGGGTTCACCCTGGCCCTGGTCCATGGGCTGCCCCGGCTTTGGGCGGCATGGCTGGACCGGGTGGCCCGGGGCGAGCGCCTGCTGCTGCGCTGGGAGACCCTGGGGCTGCTGTTCATCGGTCTGGTGCTGTCGATGCTGGTGGCGATCTATCTGGGGGCGGTCATGGTCGGCCCTGGAGGGCCTTGAGGACGGCATCGGCGGAGCTTTCCACCACCTGTCGGGGCTTGTCCACACCGATCCATTCCACCCGGCCGTTGTCCACGATCATGGCATAGCGCCGGGAACGGACCCCCATCTGACTGCCGGTGGCATCGGATTCCAGCCCCACGGCCCGGGTGAGATCCCCATTGCCGTCGGAAACCATCATGATCCGGTTGTCCACCGCGTGGATGTCGGCCCAGGCACTGAGGACGAAGATATCGTTCACCGCCAGGCACAAGAGCCGCTCGATGCCGGCGGCCCGCAGCTGCTCCGCCTTGTGGATGAAGCCGGGCAGATGAACACCGGAGCAGGCGGGCGTGAAGGCACCGGGGACGGCGAACAGGGCGCAGCGGTAGCCGCTGAAGAGTTCCGTGGTGGTGATGGGGTGGTCACCTGCCGGTGTCATCACGCGCAGGGTGGTCTCGGGGATCTGATCGCCGACCTGGATGGGCATGACGGGCGCTCCTTAGTTGACGTTCGGGGGGCAGTGTAGCGGCTGCACGAAGAAAGAGGAACGTCGCTCATGTCGTGCCGGTCCCTGCTGCCACCGGTATGACAGGGGCGTCTCCAGCGCCTATCATGAGGATATGCGTCGATTGCAAAGGAGCCGATCGGTGAAGATTGCGGACTATCCCGAGCACCTGAGAAAACTGGTGGAGCAGGGTGACCTGCGACGCATGCCCCGATCCCAGGCCCGGGCGGTGGGTGCGGCGCGGGCGGTCATGAGCATCGGCCGGGAGGTCTCCGCCGGACAGCTCAACCTGCATGCCATGAGCCTGGTCTATACCAGCCTGCTGTCGGTGGTACCGTTGCTGGCCCTGTCCTTTTCCGTGCTCAAGGCCTTTGGGGCTCACAACGCGGTGGAGCCGTTCCTGCTGACGGTGCTGGAGCCCCTGGGTGAGCAGGGGGAAGAGATCGTCACCAACATCGTGGTCTTTGTCGAGAACATGCGGGTGGGGGTGCTGGGATTCATCGGCCTGATCTTCCTCTTCTTTACCGTGATCGGCCTGGTCCAGAAGGTGGAGGCGGCCTTCAACTACATCTGGCATGTGACCAGTCCCCGCAATTTCGCCCAGCGTTTTTCCAATTATCTGAGTGTGATCCTGGTGGGGCCGGTGCTGATCTTCTCGGCCTTGGGCATCACGGCTTCGGTGATGGCCGCCGACGTGGTGCAAAAAGCCATGGACTATGGCCTGGTGGGGGAGTCGGTGGCGCTGCTCAGCCGCCTGGTGCCTTATCTGTTGGTGATGCTGGCCTTCGCCTTCATCTACATTTTTGTGCCCAACACTCGCGTGAAACCGGTGCCGGCCCTGGTGGGGGCATTGGTGGCGGCGTTGCTGTGGCAGACCACCGGGTGGGGCTTTACGTCCATGATGGCCGGCTCCACCAAATATGATGCGATCTATTCCGGATTTGCCATCGTCATCATGGCGCTGTTCTGGCTGTATCTGAACTGGCTGATCCTGTTGGTGGGCTCTCACGTGGCTTTCTATGTGCAGCATCCCGGCTATCTGCATGTGGCCCATGGATCGCCGATGAGGCTCTCGGGAGATCTGCAGGAGCGCCTGGCGCTACGGGTGATGCGCTTGGTCGGGGAGCGGTTCTATCAGGGCGAGGGGCCGACGCCCAGGGCACGGATGGCCCGGGACTTCAATCTGCCGGAAGAGGGGGTGGAGCCGGTGCTGGAGGCCCTGCGGCAGGCGGGGCTGCTGGTGTCCGCGGGCAGTGAGGCCGAGGCCTACGTGCCCGGGCGGGATCTGGAGCGGATCAACCTGAAGGAGATTCTGGATTCGGTAAGGGGCTATGGCAGCTCATTGCTGGACGAGGGGTTGCCCGATGAGGACCGGCGTGTGGATCAGGTGCTGAGCAAGCGTGACGAAACGCTGCAGGCGCTGATGGGGGGGATGACCCTGAAGGCGCTGGTGACCGATGAGATGCCGGTCCTGGAAGAGGCGCAGGCCGGTTCAGGGCATTCGAAGCATTAGAGGACCGCGAGCCGCGAAGGGGTTGTCACCAAATCGTCACAATCCCTTCACAAGCCTGACACCGCAGGTTCCCATACTTCTCCATGTCAAAACTGCTTCCCCTTGCGAGATGCAGGACACACGCACACCCCTGTCCAGAGGAAATCAATGATGAACCTGAAGAAGGCCCTTGTCGCCGGCGTGGCCGCGGCCCTGATGGTTTCCGCGCCCGCCATGGCGGATCGCGTCGACCCCAACCTGCCCGACTACCAGCGCGTCTCCGGCATCTCGGGCAATCTGTCCTCCATCGGCTCCGATACCCTGAACAACCTCATGACCCTCTGGGCCGAGGAGTTCAATCGCTTCTATCCCAACGTCAACATTCAGATCCAGGGTGCCGGCTCCGGCACCGCTCCGCCGGCCATCACCCAGGGGACCGCCAACTTCGGTCCCATGAGCCGTGCCATGCGCTCCTCCGAGATCCAGGCCTTCGAACAGGCCCACGGCTATCCGCCCACGGAAGTGGGTGTGGCCATCGACATGGTGGCGGTGTTCGTGAACAAGGATAATCCCATCCAGGGCATGTCCATTCCCCAGGTGGACGCGGTATTCTCCGCCACCCGCCGCTGCGGCCATCCCGAAGACATCACCCGCTGGGGCCAACTGGGCCTGACCGGCGCCTGGGCCAACCGCGACTTCACCCTCTACAGCCGTAACGCCGTCTCCGGTACCTATGGCTTCTTCCGTGAAGTTGCCCTTTGCGGGGGTGACTTCAAGCCCAGCATCAACGAGCAGCCTGGTTCCGCCTCCGTGGTACAGGGCGTGACCGAGTCCATCAATGGCATCGGCTATTCCGGCATCGGGTACCAAACCGCCGGCGTGCGTGCCATTGCTGTTGGTAAGGATGACAGTCAGTTCTTCGAGCCCACGGCGGAAAATGCCGCCACCGGCGACTATCCGCTGGCCCGTCAGCTGCTGGTCTATGTGAACTCCCACCCCAACCGGGGCATGGCCCCGCTGGAAAATGAATTCGTCAAGCTCATCCTGTCCAAGCAGGGACAGGAAATCGTGTTTCGTGACGGCTACATCCCCCTGCCGGCCTCCGTGGCCGCCCAGGTGCGCGAGCGCGTCGGTGTGAAGTAAGCAGTCCTTGTGACCGGTTGTAAGCCAGCCCCGGCGAGGTATCGCCGGGGCTGTTTTTCTTGTGCCCCTCACCCGTCACTTCCATCACCCCTGTCACTCCCACTGCGCCGTCGCTCCCGCGAAAGCGGGAGCCCAGGCCTTTCAGTCCATCGCTGGATTCCCGCTTTCGCGGGAATGACGGCATGCGCGCCTTTCATGAAATATGACAATCCGTAATCGTACTGTCACTTTCGTGGGTTACCGTGCGCGCAAAGTGCAATCCCTTCGGACGGCGATTTCCCCATGACTGATGCATCCATCACAGCCCCGGGCAAGGACAGCAGGCCGTCGGCCACGTTGCTCCCCAGCGGTGAAAAACGTGCACGCCTGCGCAAGTGGCGCTATTTCAAGGACGGTGTGTCCCGCTATGGCGTGGGTGCCGGCGGTATCGGGGTGGTGTTCGCCCTGGGTCTGATCTTCGTCTACCTCTTTTACGAGGTTTTCCCGCTGCTGGTGCCGGCGGATGTCTCCGTTGAAAGCACCTACCAGCTCCCCGGTGATGCCGACGCCGATACCCTGTTTCTGACCCTGGAGCGCTATCAGGAACTGGGGGTGCGCTTTTCCGATCGCGGTATCGCCACCTTCTTTGAAACCGGCGATGGCCGCGTCCGCGCCCAAGCGGCCATGCCCATTCCCGAAGGAGTGGCTGTCACCAGCTTTGCCCATGGCGAGGCTCGCCAGCGACTGGTGGCCTATGGCCTGTCGGACGGCAGCGCCATCGTCGGCCGCCATGCCTATGACCTGAGCTATCCGGATGACATCCGTTACATCACGCCCAAGGTGGATTTCCCTCTGGGGGATGACCCGGTGGTGGTGGATCCCCAGGGCAGGGCTCTCACCCAGATTGCCGTCCAGGAAGGCCCCCAGGGTTTCGTGCTGGCGGCGCTCACCGAAGACAACCGCCTGCTCATGAGTCGGGTACGCAGCACCACCAACCTCTTCACCGGGGCCGTGGACGTGCGGCGGGACTCTTTCCAGTTGCCGTCTCCACCCGGTAACACCCGGCAGATCCTGGTGTCCGGGGATCATCGCAGCGTCTTCGTTGCCGATGACCTGGGACAGCTCCATTACTACGACATCTCCGTGCCGGCCAATGCCCGTCTGGCCGATTCCGGCCGGGTGGTTCCCCAGGGACACCAGATCACGGCCATGGATTTCCTGGTGGGCACCCTGTCCATCATCGTCGGCGGGTCCGACGGTTCGGTGTCCCAGTGGTTCCTGGTGCGGGATGAGCAGAATCGTCACCATCTGACCCTGGTGCGGGAGTTCGAATCCCACGCCGCGCCCATCACCGCCATCACGCCGGAACTGGCCCGAAAGGGATTCTATGTGGGAGATGCCTCCGGTGTACTGGGCATTCATTACGCCACCTCCCACCGGACCCTGCTCAAGCGTCAGCTGACCGATGGCCCGATTCGGGATATCGGCCTGTCGCCGGTGAATCGGGCGATGCTGGTGCGGGACGACGCCGATAACCTGCTGTTGCTGGACCTGCGAAACCCCCATCCTCAGGCGTCATGGCAGGCCCTGTGGAGCCGGGTATGGTACGAGGGACGCAGTCAGTCCGAGTATATCTGGCAGTCCTCCGGCGCCACCGATGACTTCGAGCCCAAGTTCAGTCTCATTCCCGTGACCTTGGGCACCCTCAAGGCCGCCTTCTTCGCCATGCTGTTCGCCACCCCCCTGGCCATCATGGGCGCTATCTACACTGCCTACTTCATGCAGCGGCACCTGCGCACCGTGGTGAAGCCCACGGTGGAGATCATGGAGGCGTTGCCCACCGTGATCCTGGGTTTCCTGGCGGGCCTGTGGCTGGCACCGTTCATTGAGTCCCATCTGCCGGCGGTGTTCAGCATCCTGATACTCATGCCCCTGGCCATGCTGGCAGCAGGCTTCGCCTGGACCCGCATGCCCCTGAGCGTGCGCCAGTACGTCCCTCTGGGTATGGAGATCCTGGTGCTGGTGCCGGTGATCCTTCTGGTGGGCTGGCTGTCCATCGCCGCCAGTCCGTTGGTGGAAGTGCTGTTCTTCGGCGGCAGCATGCGGCAGTGGCTGACCGAGGTGGGCATCACCTACGACCAGCGCAATGCCCTGGTGGTGGGGATCGCCATGGGCTTTGCCGTCATTCCCACCATCTTCTCCATTGCCGAGGATGCGGTATTCAACGTGCCCAAGCACCTGACCCAGGGTTCTCTGGCCCTGGGCGCCACTCCCTGGCAGACGGTGGTGGGCGTGGTGCTGCCCACCGCCAGCCCCGGCATTTTCGCCGCCGTGATGATGGGCTTCGGCCGGGCCGTGGGCGAGACCATGATCGTGCTGATGGCCACCGGCAACAGCCCGGTGATCAACTTCAACATCTTCGAAGGCATGCGCACCCTCTCGGCCAACATCGCCGTGGAACTGACCGAGACCGCCGTGGGCAGCACCCACTACCGCATCCTGTTCTTCTCCGCCCTGGTGCTGCTGATCCTCACCTTCGTGGTGAACACGGCGGCGGAGATCATCCGCCAGCGCCTGCGTCAGCGCTACAGCAATCTGTAGGCCGGGGAGGGCATGACATGATGATTTTTCTGGAACTGGACCGGAACGTGCCGGGAACAAGCCAATGACTCTCAAGAACTGGTTCAAGAGCGGCAGCCCCTGGGTCTGGCTCAATGCCGGCGCCATCGCCATCAGCATGATCATGGTGGTGGGTCTCCTGGCCCTCATTATGGTGCGTGGCTTCTCCCACTTCTGGCCCTCGCCGATCCTGATGACGGACCTGACCACCCATGACGGTCGCGAGATGCGCATTGTCGGCGAACTGTCCCGCTCCCAGGTGCTGCCGGCCCAGGTGCTGCGGGATGCGGGGGTGCCCATCGACGATGACATCCAGCTGGTCACCCGTCATCTGATCAAACAGGGTAACCGGGATGTCTGGGGGCGGGATTTTGTCTGGTACCCGGAACTGGGCATGACCCAGTGGACCTATCCGAAGGACGCCATGCGCCTGGAGCGGCGTGAATGGGGCGATTTCTACGGCTTCCCCGTGCGCATCCTGGAACAGGGCCGCACCGTGGCGGAAGGAGACCAGCTGTGGCCGGAGTTGCAGCAGCGCATTCGCCGCGCCAACGATATCTTTGATGAAATCCGCCGCATCGAGCGACGGGAGATCGGCAACGTCAATCACCGCATGGAGCGGGTGCGTCTGAGCGAGCGGCGCCTGGACCTGCAACTGCGTGAAGGCCGCATCACCGTGGCCGAGCGGGATCAGGGCATGGCGGCCTTGGCCGCCCAGCGCCTGGTACTGGACCAGGAATACGCCGTGCTGCAGGAGCAGCTGGACGCGCTGTACAAGGACGTGCGTCGCGACACCCTGGTGACGCGGGTGATGGATGGTCGGGAATGGGACATTCCCATGGCCCAGATCATTCGCGCCATCCAGCCGAATGACATGAATGTGTTCAGCAAGACCGGCCTTTATCTCAAGCAGTTCTGGGAGTTCATGAGCGGTTATCCCCGTGAGGCCAACACCGAGGGCGGCATCTTCCCGGCCATTTTCGGTACCGTGACCATGGTGTTCATCATGTCCATCATCGTCACCCCCTTCGGTGTGCTGGCGGCCATCTACCTGCGGGAATATGCCCGCCAGGGGCCGCTGCTGCGGGTGATTCGCATCTCCGTGTACAACCTGGCGGGGGTGCCCTCCATCGTCTTCGGGGTGTTTGGCCTGGGCTTCTTCGTCTATTTCATGGGCGGGGCCATTGACCGCAACTTCTATCCTGAAGCCCTGCCGTCGCCCACCTTCGGCACGCCGGGTCTGATGTGGGCCTCCTTCACCCTGGCCCTGCTGACCCTGCCGGTGGTGATCGTGGCCACGGAGGAGGGGCTGTCGCGGATTCCCAGCACCATCCGTCACGGCAGTCTGGCCCTGGGTGCCACCAAGGCGGAGACCCTGTGGAAGGTGGTGGTCCCCCTGGCCACGCCCGCCATGATGACCGGCCTGATCCTGGCCATCGCCCGGGCCGCGGGCGAGGTGGCGCCGCTGATGCTGGTGGGGGTGGTGAAGCTGGCTCCGACCCTGCCCATCGACGGTAACTTCCCCTTCATTCATCTGGAGCGCAAGATCATGCATCTGGGCTTCCACATCTTTGACGTGGGCTTCCAGAGTCCCAACGTGGAGGCGGCCCAGCCGCTGGTTTACGCCACCGCCCTGACCCTGGTGGTCCTGATCGTGGTGCTGAACCTGACCGCCATCAGCATTCGCAACCATCTGCGCGAGAAATATCGCGGCGAGTCGGATTGATCCCGGTCGAAGAGATTCAAGAATATGGACGGCATGACAACCATGACAGAGCAGAACACCATGACCCACGGCGTCACCGCCGGTCTCTTCGAGAACACCGAGCGCAAGCGTCTGCGCCTGGCCGACGAGACCATTGCCCTGGAAGTGCAGGACCTCAACCTCTACTACGGTGAGGCCCAGGCCCTGAAGCGCATCTCCATGAAGGTGGCCGCGAAGCGGGTCACCGCCTTCATCGGCCCCAGCGGCTGCGGCAAGTCCACCCTGCTGCGCTGTTTCAATCGCATGAACGACCTGGTGGATGCCTGCCGTATCGAGGGCAAGATCCTGCTGGAAGGGGATGACATCTACGACCGCAAGGTGGACGTGGCCGAGTTGCGTCGCCGGGTGGGCATGGTGTTTCAGAAACCCAACCCCTTCCCCAAGTCCATCTACGAGAACGTGGCCTACGGCCTGCGCCTGCAGGGTGTGCGTGACCGCAAGGTCCTGGACGAGGTGGTGGAGCGTTCCCTACGGAGTGCCGCCCTCTGGGATGAGGTCAAGGACCGTCTTCACCAGAACGCCTTCGGGCTTTCCGGGGGTCAGCAGCAGCGTCTGGTCATCGCCCGGGCGATTGCCATTGAGCCGGAGGTAATCCTGCTGGACGAACCCGCCTCGGCGTTGGATCCGATTTCCACGGCCAAGATCGAAGAGCTGATTTATGAGCTGAAGGAGGATTACACCATCCTCATCGTCACCCATAACATGCAGCAGGCGGCCCGTGTATCCGATTACACCGCCTACATGTATCTTGGCGAGATGATCGAATACGGCGACACCATGACCCTCTTCACCAATCCCAGGAAGAAGGCCACCGAGGACTACATTACGGGTCGTTACGGCTGATCGGCCGTTCTTCACCGATATTTTCGAGGCAATAGCGATGGACAAGAACAAACTGGGTGGTCACTACCTGGAGAAATACAACGAGGAACTGGAGACTCTGCGCAACCGTGTCCTTGCCATGGGCGGCTTGGTGGAATCCCAGGTGACCGATGCGGTGAGCGCACTGGTGGCCGCCGATGTGCGCCTGGCGGATCAGGTCATCAAGAACGATGCCCGGGTCAACAGCCTGGAGGTCATCATCGACGAGCAGTGTGCCGAGATCCTGGCCCGCCATCAGCCGGCGGCCAGCGATCTTCGCTTCATTATCTCCATCGTCAAGACCATCACCGATCTGGAGCGTATCGGCGACCAAGCGGAAAAGGTGGCCCGCATGGCGGTGCACCTGGCGGAGAAGGACCGACCCAAGAATCAGTACGCGGATGTTCAGTCCCTGGGCGAACGGGTGGCGCGTCTGGTGCATGAGGCCCTGGATGCCTTTGCCCGCATGGATGTGGAAGTGGCCCTGGCGGTGGCCAGGGAAGATGCCCATGTGGACCGGGAATATGAGTCCGTGATGCGCCAGCACATCACCTACATGATGGAAGATCCCCGCACCATCACCCGTGCCCTGGACGTGATCTGGGCCCTGCGGGCGCTGGAGCGCATCGGCGATCATGCCCGCAACATGTGCGAATATGTGATCTACCTGGTGAAGGGCAAGGACGTGCGCCACGTCAGCCTGGAGGAGATGGAAAGGGCTGCCCGGGGCGAGACGCCGGGAGAGGAATAGGCCGCCCTCGCGGGAGTCTCCCGCATCGTGACTGCTGGTGCCCGGCTCTCAGTAGAGCCGGCCGCCGGTCGCCAGATACTGATTGAGCACGGCCACGGCCTCCTCCCGCAGCACCCCTCCCGTCACCCGGATGCCCCGTCGTTCCAGGGCCTGCCGCCAGGCCGCGGGCTTGTCGCCCTCGTCAAACCCGATGGCCCGAACATCCTCGTCCAGGGCCGCGTAGACCAGTTCCCGGATGCCGGACCAGGGCAGGGCACCCATGCACATGGCACAGGGTTCGGCCGATACCGCCAGCCGATACCGGTGTTGCCCGCCATCGCTCAGGTCGTGCCGCCCCACCCTCTGCTGGGCCATGGCCAGTGCCACCATCTCCCCATGCAGGATGGAACAGCCCCGGCTCACCACCATGTTCACCCCCGGTGCCACCAGGGTCCCGTCCTCGTCGAAGATGGCGGCCCCAAAAGGCCCGCCGGTGCCGTGGATCACATTCTGTCGGGACAGTTCGATGGCGAACCGGACCTGTGCCTCGGCGGTCTCCAGCACGGGAGCCGGCCCCTGCAGTTGTGCCCGCAGCCAGTCGGGCAGGCGGACTGTCAGCTCGGGTAATTCCATGATGCCTCCAGGTGGTCAACTGCCTGGACTTCATTGTAGGCCTTGCGGGGCGTTCCTGAACCTGCCCGACACTCCCCTTGACCTGCCTCATATTCACTAAAGGAATCAATAGATGAATACAAATTCTTTTTTGATCGTTATCAATTGAAGTAACCTCCTGCAAAGCTCAAGAATGCAGGAGACGGTAGACAATGTACCAACAGGATGAATGGGACCAGGCCCTGCTGCGGGAGCGGGTGGCGGAATTCCGCGACCAGACACAGCGCTTTCTGGCCGGGCAGCTGACCGAGGATGCCTACCGTCCGCTGCGCCTCATGAACGGCCTCTATGTGCAGCGCCACGCCCCCATGCTGCGGGTGGCCATCCCCTATGGCGTCCTCTCCTCGGACCAGTTGCGGGGGCTGGCCCATGTGGCCGAGCACCATGACCGCGGCTATGGCCATTTCACCACCCGCCAGAACATCCAGTTCAACTGGCTCACGCTGGCGTCGGTCCCCGATGTCCTGGCCGAACTGGCCGAGGTGGGTTTGCATGCCATCCAGACCAGCGGCAACTGCATCCGCAACGTCACCACCGATCCGCTGGCGGGACTTTTGCCCGGCGAGGTGGATGACCCCCGGCCCTGGTGTGAGCTGATCCGGCAATGGGCCACCCTGAACCCCGAGTTCACCTTCCTGCCGCGCAAGTTCAAGATCGCCGTCAGCGGCCGCCTGCACGACCGCGCCGCCTGCCGGATTCATGATCTGGGGCTGGAACTTCGGCGGGATGAACAGGAGAAGCCGGGATTCCGGGTCTGGGTCGGCGGCGGCCTGGGTCGAGAGCCCCATCTGGCCCAGTGCCTGCGGGAGTTCCTGCCCGCTGATGATCTCATCGACTATCTCACGGCGGTATTGCGGGTCTACAACCAGGCCGGGCGCAGGGATCATCTCTACAAATCCCGTATCAAGATCCTGGTCAAGAGCCTGGGGATCGAGGCCTTCTCGAATCAGGTGGAAGCAACCTGGCAGGACATTCGTGAAACCCGGTCCATCTCGGCCCTGGCCGCCCTGGCGCGGATCCAGGCCCGATTCACCGAGCCGGCCCATGATCCCGCGCTGGCCGATGACCGGATCGAGCCCGCGCCCACCGGGGCTTTTGCCCGCTGGCTCCGGTACAACACCCGTGAACACCGGGTACCCGGGTACCGGGTGGTCTTCATCCTGCTCAAGGGGCTGGAACGGGCGCCCGGCGACCTGACGGCGGTGGAGATGCGCGTGCTGGCCGATCTGGCGGATCAGCACGGCTTCGGCCGGTTGCAGACCACCCATGATCAGAACCTGCTGCTGCCCCATATTCCGGTGCGGGCCCTGCGGGAGGTCTGGCAGACCCTGGACATCCTGGGTCTGGCCAATCCCGGCATCGGCACGGTGAACGATGTGACCGCCTGTCCGGGACTGGATTACTGCAATCTGGCCAATGCGGCCACCCTGCCGCTGGCGCAGCAGATCCAGCAGCGTTTCCAGGATCTGGATTATCTCCATGACCTGGGGGAGGTCCACCTGAAGATCTCCGGCTGCATGAACGGATGTGCCCATCACCACGTGGCGGACATCGGTCTGCTGGGTGTGGAAAAGCAGGGCGGTTCCTGGTTTCAGCTGCTGTTGGGAGGCCGTGCCGGGTCCGAAAGCCGTCTGGGGCGCGTGCTCGGGCCGGCCCTGCGGGCGGAGCAAGTCCCGGACGCCATCGAAACAATACTCGCCCTTTACGCCGCCCGGCGGCTGTCGGGGGAGCCTTTTGCGGAGACGGTGCAACGCATCGGTCTCAAGACTTTCAAGGAAACGGTTTATGAACAACATGATCATTCTCGACGGGCAACTCACCACGGATCACTGGCGCACAGTGAGGGATGACGAATCCCTGCCGCCGGACGGAAGCCTGCTGTTCGGGTATGAGCGGTTCGTCGCCAACGCCCTGTTCTATTCCCAGCGCCCCGGCGGACTGGGCGTGATCCTGCAACCGGAAGACAGCCTGGAGCCGATCCTGCCGTGGCTCGGCCGATTGAACCTGATCGGCCTGCACTTTCCCCGGGTGGCGGATGGCCGGCACTACAGCACTGCCCGGTTGCTGCGTACCCGGCACGGCTATCAGGGCGAACTCAGGGCGACCGGCGAGGTCTATCGGGATCAGCTGGACTTCATGCGCCGGGTCGGTTTCAACGCCTTCCAGTTGCCGGAGAGTGAAGATCCGCAGGCGGTGCTGAATGGTGTGAGGAGTCCGAGGGCCTATCCGGATCTGCAGTATGATCTGCTCAGAACCGCTTGATCGTCCGGTCTCCATGGGAAGCAGGGAGGCTTCCCGAACCGGGCTGGGCCTTCCGGGGTGTGTTTGAGGAACCTGCCGGGACCGGGCGGTTCCAATTTCCATATGGCTTGGGTCAGGCCCCGTTCAGGTCTTGTGTTCTATCCTCCCACGGAAGCCTGAACCTGTCTGCGCAAAAGACCCGGGAGCATCATCATGACCATTCTGAGCAAGATCAGCATTGCCGCCATCATGGGCGCGGCCGTCCTCGTCGGCGGCTGTGCGACGGGACCGACCCAGGAGCAGACCGGGGCGGTGATCGGCGGGGCCCTGGGCGGCGTCATCGGCAGTCAGGTCGGTGCCGGCAGGGGGCGTACCGCCGCCATCATTGCCGGCACCCTGGCGGGCGCGGTGGTTGGCGGTTCCGTGGGGCGGACCATGGACGAAGTGGATCGCATGAACGTCTCCCGTGCCCTGGAAACCTCCCCCGACAATCGCCCGGTGGCCTGGCGCAACCCGAATACCGGCCACAGTTTCCAGGCCACCCCCACGCGCACCTACCAGGCCTCGGGTCAGGACTGCCGTGAATATACCGTCATCGGTAATATCGACGGTTCACGGGAAACCATCACCGGCGTGGCCTGCCGGGATGCCCAGGGGCGCTGGATCAATCAGTAGTTCTTTCAATCGATGACCGTAGCCGGTCCGGAGTCAACCATGTCCCCCGCAAAGGATGTTCCATTTTTCCTGAAACCCATCCTGATGCTGTCCCTGTTGATCGGTGCCCTGTCCCTGGGGTGGGCGCAGGCGGAAGACGTGGCCATCACCGTCTACAAGGACCCCGACTGTGGCTGCTGTACCCTGTGGGAACAGCACCTGGAGGCCAACGGCTTCCGGGTGGACAGCCGGGAAACCCGTGCCATGGGTCTGGTCAAGGCGCAGGTGGGACTACCCCGTGCCATGGCCTCGTGTCATACCGCCATTGTGGATGGACTGATCGTGGAGGGACACGTGCCTGCCGAGGTGGTGCATCGCTTCCTTGCCGAGCGTCCGGCGGGAGCGGTGGGCATTGCCGCCCCGGGCATGCCGCTGGGTTCTCCCGGGATGGAGATGCCCGATGGCCGGACCCAGCCTTATGACGTCATGGCCTTCGATGCCGAAGGCCTCAGTTGGGTCTACAGCTCCCATCACGACGGTCAGTAGCCGAACACGACCACCGGCTCACACATGCTCATGCAACCCGCACTCGCGCTTGAGGCCGAAGAACCGCATCTGTGACGGGTCATCAATCTCATGTACCGAGCGCGTGGTATGGACATCACCGATGGACAGGTAGCCCTCGTGCCACAGCGGGTGATAGGGCAGTTCATGGCGGGTGAGATAGCGGTGCACATCCCGGTCGGTCCATTCGATGATGGGGTGAATCTTCAGCCGCCCATTCTGTGAGGCCACGATATCCAGGTTTGCTCGGGAGGCCGACTGCTGTCGGCGCAGCCCGGCAAACCAGGCGCGTGCCCCCAGTTCACCGAGTGCCCGCTGCATGGGTTCCACCTTGTTCATCCGGTTATAACGCTCGATTCCCTCCAGCCCCTGTTCCCACAGCTTGCCGTAGCGCGCCTCCTGCCAGTGCGGGGAAAGGGCGGCGCGGTACACATGCAGGTTCAGGTTGAGGCGCGAGGACAGTTCATCCACGAACCGATAGGTTTCCGGAAAGAGATAACCCGTATCCACCAGGATCACGGGGATATCCGGTTGTTCACGGGTCACCAGATGCAGCATCACCGCGGCCTGCGCACCAAAACTGGAACTGAGCACGATCTGCTCACCGAAGTGCTCCAGTCCCCAGCGCACCCGGGCCTGCGCACCCAGGGATGCCAGTGTGCGGTTGATGCCTTCCAGGTTTTCGTGGTTGTGCCGTTCAATGGCCGGTGCTGACATGCCGTGTTCCTCCATTCGTTGTTGGAGGTACAGTAGCAAGGATTGCGGATGGTCAAAAAAGAATAAAATATAACTTATCGATTCATTTTTGGTATTTATGGCGGTCTAGCCGGCCAGTCGCAGAGCCTGGAGCTGGGCGGTCTTCTTGTGCTGATGGGCCTGCATCCGCACCAGGATGCTGTCCAGGGTCCGAAGGGCGTCCAGGATATAGGGACCCTTGTTGAGCATGACGCATTCGGCCCGTCCCGCCATGGCGGCGTCCGTCAACTCCGGCCGCGAGATCAGGCCTTCCTTGGCAAGGCTTTCCAATACCTGGGTGGCCCAGATCACCGTCACATGGGCCGCCTCACAGAGCCACAGGATCTCTTCCTGTATCTCCGCCAGACGTTCTCCCCCGATCTCCACCGCCAGATCGCCGCAAGCGATCATCACCCCCAAGCGGTGGCGCCCCAAGGTGGCCAGGATGATCTCCGGCAGATTCTCCACTGCTCGGCAGGTCTCGATCTTGGCCACGATGCCCAGGCCCGAGCCTCCTCGCCGGGCCAGTTCATCCATGAGCAGTATCATGTCCTGCCGGGATTCGACGAAGGAATAACCCACCAGATCCGCGTGGGCTGCCACGAAACCCAGGTGTTCGAGATCCTGCGGACTCAGGCCGGGCAGGTTCAGCGAGGCGCCGGGGAAATTGATGCCCCTGTCCGGCCGCAGGCGATGTCCCTGGGG
Source organism: Ectothiorhodospira sp. PHS-1 (assembly GCF_000225005.1). NCBI lineage: Bacteria > Pseudomonadati > Pseudomonadota > Gammaproteobacteria > Chromatiales > Ectothiorhodospiraceae > Ectothiorhodospira > Ectothiorhodospira sp. PHS-1. The sequence continues at coordinate 60,000 of NZ_AGBG01000018.1, forward strand.
ACGGCAATGGGTGATGCGGATCATGACGCCGTCGTCAGTGAGGTGATCCACCGTACCGCCAATCTTGCCGTCATCGATCCAGATTTTTTGCCCCGCCTCCAGGGCCGCCAATGCCTCGGGCGTGGTACAGGCAATGTGTGCGGGCAGCAGGCATTGCCCGTTCTCGTCCACCGTTGCCGGTTGTCCCGGGGTCTGGGTGCGAGTCAGGTGCAGCAGATCATCCTTGAACAGTCGGATCGTGACGGGTTCCAGCGCGGGCCAGTCCAGTTGCAGTGTCTGTATCTCATGCCAGTCACCCATACCGTTACGGCGTTCATGAACGAAATGGGTAGACTGGGTGAAATAGGCGCCACGGTCCAGGTTGGCCAGCCGACCGCCATGGTCCAGTGTCTGCACGATGCTCATCCGGCGCTTCTTGCCCCGGGTATCTTCAAAAACCAGTCGGTCACCGGCCTGCATGCGATCCAGACAAGGAGCCGGCAGCAGATATTGATACACACCCTCACCCACAGTTATCAGCGTCCCGTTCGCGGGATTCAGGATGATCTGCGCTGGTTGCATCACCCTGCCAAGCAGGTTGCGCCGTGGTTTGACATGAGAAACCGGCGGGCGATGGGCCAAGGGACCGGTGCGTAGCTTGTGACCCGCCAGATCCATCAGGATCGTACAGCGGGAGTTCAGTCTTCGCTCGGCGGCGCGCAGGTGGCGGATCATGGCGGACCAGACTTCCGGATCATCATGGGCGCAGTTGATGCGGGCGCAGTCCATGCCGGTTTCCACCAGTTTCTGCACCAGATCCTCATGCAGGGCGGCTTCCCTGGGCAGTGTGACCATGATGCGCACCTGCCTTCCGGCCGGCGGGGTTCCGAACAGATGGTCGGCATTTTCCTTGAGCGTGTGCCGACCCCGTTCGAAATCGATCCCGGCGGGTTCTGGATCGGCTTCATGGTTGCGGTGGGTGAGTCGGGTCAGTACCCGCAGCACCTGATTGATGCTGGCCATGACATGGGCCTCCGTGCGCCCCAGGGAAGAGAGCCCCTGTCTTGCCAGGCATGTCTGCAAGGGGCGCAGGTCTATTGCCCTCAATGCCAGATACTGGGCCAGATTGCGGGCGGAAAAGGGAATGATGTCCGGGCAATCGGGATGAAATTTCTTCAGCCGCTGTTCAGCGCCGGACACCACCTCGCTCCTGAGCTTGAGCATGGCATCCGTCAAGGTATTGAGGTCTGCCAGAGAGGCATCCGGGGTTGCCGAGGCGGGGCGCTGAGTCATGGGTTGGAGAACCTGTATCGCGCGTGGCCATTTCCACGCATCCACCCGTGAATACCATGCGGGCATGACAGGCGCGTGAACTTTTACAAAGACACGGCATTGTCAGCAAATTGTCATCGTGAATGCATAGCATGAGCGTGTTTTGCTTATCGAATCTCATCTCGACAATGGCTGACTGTGAGGAATGATTGTAATGAAACCGAAATTTCCCCTCCTGCTCGCAGGTCTTGTGCTGGTGCTGGGCGTGACGGGTTGCCAGACTGCGCCGGAAAAGTCCCCGACGGCTCAGGGGTCGTCACAACAGGCTGACATGAAGGGCCCCTTTGATCGCCCTGGATTCAGGG
>NZ_AGBG01000017.1:0-63592 GCF_000225005.1 Ectothiorhodospira sp. PHS-1
TCCGGGTCAGAACCGGCTCCACTCGATCTTGAGGATCTGTCCGCCGCTGACGGTGATGGTGTAGTTGAGGTCATTGTGGCGATAGAACCAGGTCTCCGAGACCCGCCATTCCAGGCAGCCGCGCCGATCCCGCCGCACACAGGTTTCCTGGCTGCTGCGGTAGCGGGGCTCGCCCATGTGTTCCAGCAGCAGCCAGGCGGGGCTGCCTTCGCGGATGAGCACGCCGTCGAAACGCAGGCTGGAGGCCTGGGATGTGGCCGCTACCAGGAGTAGTGGCAGGAGGAGCCATGTCCAGTGTTTGATCATGTGTGCACAGGCCTCGCCGGGAGGATTCTGCCGACATGATAGCAGCGGTCCCGCCGCAGCCTCACCGCCCGCGGCGACTGCCGCCGGTTTTGGTTCTCTACCCCTGCCGGCTTGCCTCGCACAGGGCGCGCATCTGTTCCGGCACATTGTCCGGGCAGGCGCCGCACTGTTCGTTGCCGGGTAGCGCGAAATCGATCTTGCGGGGGTAGGGCAGGTCCATCTCGTGCATGATCTTCACGAACTCCGCCTCCGTGCGGCCCTTGCCCAGCCGGGGGTTGCGCAGCTTTTCCTGGGCGATGGTGGTGATGCGCCGGTCTTCGTAGTCGTGGGCGGGATAGACCAAGGTCTCGTCGGGCAGGCTGAAGAACTTGTCGTGGATGCTGCGATACAGCACATGAGCATCACCGGACTGGAAATCGGTGCGTCCGCAGCTCTCGATCAGCAGGGCATCTCCCGAGAACAGGAGCTTGAGGCCGTGATGATCCAGCAGATAGGCGTGATGGGTGTCGGTATGTCCGGGGGTGAACAGGGGGTTGAGGGTGATGCCGCCCACCGGGAAGGGTTCCCCTTCCCGCAGCCCCAGATCCCGGCAGGGCAGCCCGTCCAGGGCCGGACCCGCGATCCGGCAGCCGGTGAGCTGCTTGAGTCGCCGCGCCCCGGTGATGTGATCGGCGTGGATGTGGGTTTCCACCGCGTAATCCAGGGTCAGCCCCATGGACTGCAGGACCGCCAGGTCCCTGTCCACCGTTTCCAGCACCGGGTCGATGAGGGCCGTGACACCGGTGTCGGGACAGGCCAGCAGATAGGTGAAGGTGGATGAATCCGGTTCGAATAGCTGCCGAAAATGCATTGGGTTTCCCTCTTCCAGTCGTGAGCCCGTTGCGTTGGTTTCAGTATAGTCGCTCTCCGTTGCCCGTCCGCCCTGCTATGCTTTGCCCGAGAAGTGATCCGACCTACAGGGAACACACCCATGGACTCATTGCAGTCATTAATGGAATGCCTGGCAGACGGCGAGACTGCCGATTTGGTGGAACATCTGCGGACCCTGGTGTCCTGGCTGCGCCCCCGGGATCCCGATGATCTCGACGATACCCTGGCCCGCATGGAGGCGCTGACGGTCGCCTTGCGGGAGAATGACGAACTGCGTGGTGCTATCCTGGGCAACATGGAGGCAGCCTTGGCGGCAAGCCGTCATTTACCGATCTATACGGAGATCGGACTGTTTTCCCGCCGAGGCTTTCTGCGTGAGTTCGGCCAGCGTTTCTACGAGTTGATCAACCCCCGCCCACGAGATCCGGGCAATCTCAGGGATATCCTCTATCTGGTTTTTGACCGACCGAATGATCCCCGTTGGGTGGCTGCGGTTCCCGACGAGGTCTGGCTGGCCCTGTTGGATGCTCTTGAGGAGTTCACCCAGGAAGAGGGGCCGGTCTTCCGTCGTGCCCGGGAGCAGGTTCTTTATGCCCTGGAGATGCTCTCCCTGTGGGTGGCCGGGGAGGAACTGGAGCCGGAACTGCTGCGTCTTGACCCTTCCATGGCTGAGCGAAACTCGCCTTTTGTCGCTCAGGAACGGGAGGTGTCTGCCTATATCCGGGACTATGTTGCTTGGCTGGAAGATCCGTCCCGGGAGTTTCATGATGATCGCCACGCCCGGGTTCTACTGGAACAATGTGCCGAACAGATCGAGCGATTTCAGAAACGGGCCGTTACCCGGGGCAGCAGTATCGGCCTTACCCATTTGATCACCCGGCTCGAACAGACGCTGGAGCGAATCACTATCTTGCTGGACCTGCTCGACCCCTTTGATCAGGATCGCCGCCGTCGCACCGGGATACGGCTATTCAAGACTCTGGTGACCGACAATATCCGTCAGACCAGTCTCAAGGCCCTCTGGCAGGACAATATCCGGCTGGTGTCCCGCAGCGTGACCGAACAGTCCAGTCGGACTGGCGAGCATTACATCACTAAAAATCGTCGGGAATACCTGCAGATGCTGGGAGCGGCGGCGGGGGCGGGTTTCATCATCGCCTTCATGGCCCTGATCAAGATCTGGCTCATGAAGCTTGGGTTGTCGCCCGGCTGGGAGACGCTGTGGGTGAGCCTGAACTATGGCCTGGGTTTTGTGCTGATCCACATCCTGCACTTCACCGTGGCAACCAAACAACCGGCAATGACCGCCGCCAGGTTGGCAGCGGTGATCGAGGCCGGAGAGCGAGGCAATGCCAACCAGGAAAAGGTGGCCGATATCCTGATCCAGGTGGGACGATCCCAGTTCGTGGCGGTGTTGGGCAATGTGAGCGTGGCCCTGCCGGTGGCATTTCTGGTGGGTTGGGTTGTCCTGGGTCTATCGGGTACCCCTTTGCTTAGTGCCGATGAGGTGGATTATCACCTGCTGGATCTTCAGCCTCTGGCCGGACTGGCGTTGCTGCACGCGGCGATTGCCGGTGTCTGGCTGTTCCTGGCGGGACTGATTGCCGGGTTTTTCGATAACCGCTGCGCCTATCTGCAGTTGGGGGATCGCATGAAGGGCAATCCCCATCTTGCCAAGGTGATGTCCCGACCGGTTCGTGACCGACTGGCGGAGTATCTGGATCATAATTACGGCGCCTTGGCGGGCAATTTCCTCTTCGGCGTTTTGCTGGGTACCACAGGGCTGATCGGTTTGTGGCTGAGTCTGCCCCTGGATATCCGCCATGTGGCCTTCTCCTCGGCCAACCTGGGTTATGTGGCCTCAGTCCACGACCTGGGCGGTCCTCTGTTCCTGCTGTATTTCGTCTTCGTGTTACTGATCGGGGCGGTGAATCTGTGGGTGAGTTTCACCCTGGCCATGTACGTGGCCCTCAGGGCCCGTGGCGTCAGGTTGGGGGACATCCGCAGGCTGGCGCGCATCTATGCCCGTCAGGTGCGGCGTCACCCCCTGGAGGTGTTGTTGCCACCGTCGGAGCAGCCCGACGCTGGCCGGAACGCCCAACCCGGTTCGACCCAGCCTTGAATTGTCAAATGTCCAAGGCTGAATCCGGCCCTATCTGTTTATTGCCTGAACCCCAGGTTCATGTGCAGGGTGCTGCGAGAGCTGGCGCCGATCTGGGCATTGATCTGGCCCGGGGCGTTAATGTTGTATGTGACGGGGGTATGTCCCCGTTTCCAGAAGATCACGGTGTAATTGCTGCCGGAGGGGACGTTAAGGCTGAAATTACCCTGACGGTCGGAGGTGGCGCGCGCCTCCACCTTGCCGATGATGGTATCTCTGCCGGCATGGTTGATGTCGATCCGCAGACCCTGTCCCGCCACCACCGTGACGTTGTCGGCGGGAACCTCCCTGGGCATGGACATCTGCGAGGTCTTCTGCCAAGTGGTGACGCGGCCACTGATCTGGTCCGCCAGTGCCTGGGTGGGCAGCAACAGGATGGCGCTCAGCAGGATTGTCTTGAGATGGGGCATGGAATCAGTCCTCTTGGTTCGTGAGTGCATCGACACCCTACGGCACAGGTGCTTTGGCCGGTAGTCGACCATGCGTCGTCCGGTGCCCGTCGACATGGCCGCATCATCTCCCGGGAATTCACCATGCACGGTTTACAGCAGGGTCTACGCATTTACGCCGATGGATGACAGTCGGACGGCAGTCATTTCGGTGCCGCTGATCTACATTCGACCTTGGCCGTGCGTTGGCATGGCGATGAAGATGGCTGATGAGGGTCTCCACCCCCCTTGATCACGCCTTTCCGACCCTGGGAGTTCCCGTTTGCACATGGTCTTTCCAACCGCTTCGGTACCCTTCCGGTATCCGGTCGCCATCCCGCGCCTGGCGATGCTGTTCATGCTTCTCCTCTGTGCTGGTACCGTTCAGGCGCAGCCGGTACTGAGCATCCTGCCGGAATCCACCGACTGTGTGTCGGTGCTGACCAGTCAGGCCGGCGGCTTGTATCGGGCCTGCGGACCGGACTGGCGCTTCCGGCGTGTCGCCGGTGCGCCCGATGCGTTGCCGGTGGCCCTGGCCGAGAGCAATCGTGCGCTGATTCTCGGCACACGCACCGGCATTTACCAGCGCCCATCCGGCCAGACCAGGTGGCAACGACTCAGTGATCAGCCCACCGGCGCGCTGGCCTGTCACGGCGCCCGCTGCGTGGTCCGGCCCTTCGGCCAGGGGCCGCAGCGGTTATCGGATGGCCGGCTCTCCCCGCTGCAGGTCCGGGGCCTTCCGGATCAGCCCCTGCAACAGTTCGTCATCGCCGGAGACGGTGCCCTGTATGGCGCCGGCATGGGCGCGGGTGTCCTGTGGCTCAAGCCCGGCAGTGATACCTGGCAGCCCGTCGGCTCCGGTCTGGGCAACGGCAACGTGCTGGCTTTGGCGTTGGCGGATGACGGCACCCTCCATGCCGGAACCTATGGTGGCGGCCTTTACCGTCTGCGCCCCGGTGAGTCCCGCTGGCAGCGCCTGTCGGGTCTGCAGGCCATGCAGGTGACGGCCCTGGCGGTGTCCGCCGATGGTCGCCGGGTGCTGGCCAGTGTCGGTGATGGGGTGCGGGAATCGCGGGATGGTGGCGACAACTGGCGGGCGGTGCCTGAATTGGCGGGTATCCCTGTGCTCAGCCTGGCCTTCGACGGGGCGGGTCGGGCCTAGGCCGGGACCCGGGAGGGACGACTGTACCGCCGACAGGACGAGGCGTGGATGCAGGTCCGTTTCGGGGCTGACCTGATCGTCCACCAGGTGGCGTCGGCGGGGCAGGGCGGGTTGTTCATCCTCATGGGCGATCTGTTGTACCGTCGCTCCCATCCCGGCGCGGACTGGCAGCGGATCGAAACACCGTTTCCCCTCACCGATGGGTCGGCGTCCCTGGCCGTGGATGCAGTGGGCCGCCTTTATCTGGGCAGCACACGGCAGCCGCCCCGGCGTGTGGACAGCCGGACCGGGGAGTGGCGAGTGTCGGCATCGGCATGGCCGGAGCCGGGTGGTGTACGTGCCCTGCGCACCGGCCCGGAGGGTGTCGTGTACGGGATACATGCCGACACCGGTCAGCTCCATCGCCTGGAACCGGAACAGGATCGCTGGAGGCCGGTCGAGATCGGCGAGGCCCGTCCGGGCCATCAGCTACGGGATCTGCGGCGGCTGCCGGGGGGGCATGGGGTGGCCTGGGGGGCGAATGTCCTGATGTGGCAGCGTCCCGGTGAGTCATGGCAGCACAACTGGTTTGCCCAGCTTGAACGTGGCGCGCCGGGACTGGACGCCGACGGGGTGTTGTGGACTCGTCGACAGGTGACGGTGTTTTCGCTGGCCCCCGGCGAGGATCGCTGGCGCGACGACGCCATCCGGCACCCTCTGTATGTGGAAGCCGTGGCCCTGATGGACGGCACGGAGCTGGCGCTGACCGAGGACGACCGTCTGGTACGCCTGCGGCGTCGGGAGGATGGAACCTGGGCGGAACGCAATGCCTACGCACCGCCGGGGCCGCCGCCTTACGCACTGACCGCCATGGGGGACAGAGTCTATCTGGGCACCCTGGACGGCCTTCATGAACTGGACCCGGTGCATGGCACCTGGCGGGACATCACCCCCACACACTGAGGCCGGCCATCGATATGTTGCTCATGTTTCGCAGTCTGATCGTTGCCGTGCTTCTGGCTCTGGGCGTTACCCTCTGGTGGTATCCCGCCGCCACCCTGGTGATGGTGGAACCGGTTGCCTGGGGGCAGCTGCACGAGCAGCAATATGCCCCCCGGGAGCGGGCGTCGCCGTTCCTGTCTTCCGCCGTGATCGAGCAGTCCCGGCAGTCGCGCCCCTTCTTGCCGATGGCGGAGTTCATCCATGACCAGCTCGGCGGGGCGATGCGGGAGGTCGAGGCCGGTGACTGGAGTCGGGATCTGCCGGGTCCCGGCGGCGGCCGTGCCTGGCTCACACCTGAGCGGGTGCCCGTCACCGATCCCCCGCGTGGCTGGCTGCATCTGGCCCTGCGGGACGGGGAGGCGCTGGATTTCTACCGCCTGCAATGGGTGGATCCGCTGCAGCGTCTGGGTGACATACCCCCGGCCCAGGCTCATCCTTTCCGGGGTGTTCCGCTGCTCTGGGTGTGCATGGGTATCGTCCTGGTGGTGATGCTTGCGCTGCCGGTTCGTGAATCGCCTGCCCAGGCCAGCAATCTGGCCCGGGGCATGCGGGCGGGACTGATCATGCTGGGCTTTTTCCTGCCGCTGACCCTGGCAGGCCTGTGGCTGTCTCAGCGTTCGGCACCGGATACGGTCTACGCCTTGATCGTGATCGGGGGCATGCTGGCAGTGGCCGGTCTCATCACGGCCCTGATCTTTGGTCGTCAGTATGCCTGGCTCAGGCGCCTCATGGCCGGCGAGGGGCTGCTGGCCCATTGGCAACTGGAACCCGGTCAGTGGCGGGATTTCCTGCAGCGGGACATGCAGCGCAGCCGTGGGGAGAAACTGGCCAGGCTGGTGATGGTGGCCGTCATGGCCGTGGTGGTGGGCCTGGGGTTTGTGCTGTTTGCACCGGATCGGGGCGCGGGTCTGGTGGTGGCGGGGGTGCTGGTGGGCATGGTGATGCTGCTTGCACTGGTCGTGCTGCTCCTGCCCCTGTGGACCCGTCGGCGCCTGTTACGGGCGGTGCCGGAGGTCTGGCTGGGGCCGGAGGGTGTCTGCATCGGCCATCAGGCCCATCACTGGTCGGGGCTGGGATCACGGCTTGAGTCGGCGCGATTGCGAAGGGGCAGGCAGGGCCTGCCTGCCCGGATCGAGCTGACCTATTCCGGATTGCGCGGTGTGAGCAGTGGTCGAGGGGTGTATGTCTATCGTGACCAGCAGAACGTGGTGGTACCGGTCCCCCCCGGCAAGGAAGCAGAGGCGGAAAGGGTCATCGCCGGGCTGCGAGCCGGCAAGGGGAAATGAGGATGGGTATGAACACCCTGTTGCTGTCCAGGCGCCGCGGAATGTCACGGCTTGTTGCCGGCATGATCGGTGCCTGCACCCTGTCCCTGCTCCTTGACTGCACGGCGCCCGCAAGGGCCGACACACCGGCTCTGGACCCGGAACTGCAGGCGCTGGCGGCCCAGGGCAAGCTGACCGTGCGTGCCCTGCGCGCCTGGGGGCTGTTGCCGGATGCCCATCAGGGGCTGGTGATGGCGCTGCATGCCCGTTCCCTGGACCTGCTGGCTGCGGATCAGGCGCAGGTTGAACGCTGGATCGAGGATGCCGATAGGGGGCGTCTATCCTTGTCGCCGGATCAACTGGGTCATCTCAAGGACCTGCAGGCACTGATGGGTCGCATCACGACCCTGAGCATCGAGGCATCCGGTGCCGATTCCGCGCTGGCTGGTGCGCTGGATATCGAGCAGACCTGGACCCTGGAGGACTGGGAATCTCTCGACAAGGCCCCGGCCTTGATGCCGGGCGGGGCGTTCGGCGCTCTCCTGTTCGCCCAGGACCCGATGGAAGCGGCGATCCTGGCCCGGCTGGAACGCCCCGAGGGTTTTGACCCTCCACTGCGTCTGGATGCCCGGGCCACCCGCGAGTTGCTGTTCCCACCAGAGAAGGACATCACGGATGCTGCTGCCGCACCGACCCCACCCCCCGGCGTGCCCACCCTGCCCGAAGGGCTGATCCGCGCCGAACTGGCCCAGGGCGTCAATACCCTGGGGGATACCTACTGGGCAGGGCAGGTGATCTTTGCCATGCAGGGCATGCGCATGCTTTACGGCGTTCTGTCGGAAGCGGACGAGGCGGCCTTCAGCCGTCTCTGGGCGCCCTTGTTCGAGCATCCCAGTGAGACCGTGCTGGCCTGGCTGCAGGCCCTCAACCCCTTGTTGATGGAATTTCTGGCCGCACAGCAGGAAATGGCCGCCTTGCTGGAGGTGCTGGACGAGGCGGATTTTGCCGTGGAACTGGCCATGGCCTATGGCGAGGACGAAGACATTGACGCTGCCATGAATCGGGTGGGGTTGCTCAGCGCCCGTATCGGTGAAGTGAAGCAGCACATGGAACAGGTGGTGGCGGCCATTGATGCCCTTGGGAGCCCACCCGATGTGCGCCAGGAACAGGAACGCGCCCGGGCCAGAACCCGTCAGGCCGTCGAGTTGGTGAAATCCCTTGCCCCGCCCACCGAGGTCCATCACGTCCCCCGCCCCGGCTGGTCGGCGGAAACGGCCTGTGGGTTTGCCGGTGGCTGCCCGCGTCACGAGGATTTCGGTGAATTGAGCAAGGTGTTCCACTACGCCTTCGAACATCGCCTTTTGCGTTGGGATGGTTCCATTTCCCGGGATCAGATCACCGCGCCGCTGATGCTGGTCTTTGTGATTCATGATTCGGTGCCGGCGGAGACGATCGTGCAGGGGCGCTGGGCCGGATGGCAGTGGATCGATGAATGGATGATTCCCCATTTCATAAGTCCGGACGCCGGTGACTGGGTCCGGACTGACCGGATGCAGGGAAGGTATGACGATGCCATGACCGGGCTGATGCAGACCACGGTGGATGGCCGTCCCGCCCTGCGCTGGCCCTATCCGTGGCTGTTCGGCATTGAACTGGTGAACTATCTGATCCAGCCAGGTGGGGATGAAGATCCGCGCATCCTCGTGATCCAGGTGCCAAACTGGGCTGCCATCAAGAACGCCGATCTGAACCTTGATCTCATAGCACGCCACCAGAGCTTTGAACTCGATGCCATGATGCGCCACCTGCGGATCGATTCCGATGAAGAAGGACATGATAGGCCCCCTGGTTTCCCGGACATTGCGCTGGAATACATTGAATTTCGCCAGCAGACCCTGGAGTGGCTGGCCGGGGTGGTGAGGAACAGTGAAGTGGTGCTGGAGGAGGAACGTCGTGTCAATCTTCGGCAACTGGCGGAACGCGTCCTGTTGGAAAACAGGAATCGCATGGAGATCCTGCGCAGCGGGCGCTACCGTTGGACGCCGACATTCTTGAGTGAGCGCTGGGCCGAGCACGGATACGGCGATTCTGGTAGATACGGCCTGCGCGATGCCCGTCTTGGGCAGTCTCCGGAATCCTGGCTGCCCACGGCAAGGGTCGTGCTGGAGCCCGGCGCACCCCTGGATCTGCTGCCCCAGCCCATTGAGGAAGTGGGAGGATTTGCGCCTTGTGTCGAGTGTCGTGTGCTCATGCCCGAGGCGATACCGGGGCATCCCCTGAACGAACAGTATGAACATCGCACGGTGCGTGAACTGGTGGCCGCAGGCCGCCTGCGCCTGATGCCGACGGATCACGGCCTGCCGGTGGGTAATCTCTTCGGCGTGGGTGATCTGGATGTGGCGCGCATCGACATCCCGGCGGTTCCGGAGGGATCACCGGCCCCGGCGGAGGATGATCCGCTGCAGGCCCGGGTGCGCTTCCACGAGAACAACATCGGCTGGCTGCAAGGCGACATCCAGCGCCTGGAACAGGCCATGCGCGGCAGCGGCAACGAGGATGAACGCCGGTTTCTGGCCCATCAACTCACCATCAAGCGGGCCGACCTGCAGGGAGAGCGGGATGCCATCACCACCCTGCGAACAGGTAACTTCGTCCGCACCCCCACCGCCTGGGACCAACTGGTCAAGGAGCAGATGCTGGCTCAGGGGCGGGAGATGGCGGCCCGGGTGGAGCGTTCACGGCGTAATCTGGACCGCATCGAGCACATGATGGATACCCTGCCGCCGGAAGAGCGCCGCGACCTGAGGGACTGGGTGGATCGTCAGTTGCGGGACGCCGGGATGGATCTGGAACGACAGGCGCAGGTGGGGCAGCTTGTGGCCAGGAACCTTCAGGCGCGGGCGGAACAGCAGCGTGCCGCCGCCCAGGAGGATGAGGCCTGGGCCCAACTGGCGGTGGACATCCTGGAGAATTATCAGCAGGCGGCCACCTACGCCATGTATGCCACCCCCTTCGTCAGCGGCGGCGGAGTGCTGTCGGTGGCCTACGGCATCACCAGCGGCGGCATCGCCGGTTATGCGGAGCAGGGTGATGTTCACGGCGCCATCCGGGGCGCGGCGCTCACCTCCCTGCGTTATTGGTCGCCCAAGGCGGACTATGCCCTGACCGCCTATGAAGGCTACCAGGCCGGCGGCGTCGAGGGCGCCGCCCGGCGCGTGGCCTCCACCTATGTGCAACGCAAGGTGGTTCAGACCGCCACCCAGGCCGCCCTGAACGTACAGGGGCAGATCCAGGCTTCCCATCGGCAGGCCCGCCGGGAGGCCTGGCGCGAGGCCCAGCGCAAGGTGAATTTCCGCGAGGAGCGGGCCGCGGGCCGCGCCCTGGCGGAGCAGCACCAGGCCCAGTTCGCGCAAGTCCGTCGCCTTGAACGGAGCATGCGGCAGCAGGGTTACATCGAAGTGGATGGCGTGCGCTACGGCGGTGACCTGATGTGGAGGACCCGCACCTGGACCGATACCAACCGGGCGCTGATGGACACCACCGCCGCCATCAAGCACTCCCCCCACGCCAAGCTCTGGATGAAGCGGGGCGCCGATCCGCTGGCCCAAAGGGACTACAACTTCACCGATCGGTTGCACACCCGCCAGGTGGTCAGGGATCTGCGTGCCGACCTGCAGGCCCAGGGGATTGCCCCCGATGCCCTGCAGTTTCGACCCATCCGCAACGCGGGCAATAGCTCGCCGGGCATGGACCTGGACCTGGCGATGCGTTTCACGGGCGATGCCAGTCATCTGCGGCGGATCGATCCCACCACCGGGCAGGCGCAGCAACTGAGCCTGGCCGAGGCCAACGCCTTCGTGCAGGGGCGTTTCAATCGGGTCTACGCCCGCAATGCCGGGGGGCGAAGCGCCGATGGGTCCTGGCAGATGGTCACCAGCAGCGCCCACCCCGAGGCCTACCAGGACACGGCCTGGCTGCATGTGCGTGACATCGTGCGTTCCGGCGCAGATCCGAATTCGGTCATCAACCCACGGCATGCGGCCCAGGCAGGGGGCGTGACTGTGCACAAGGCCCATGAGATGCGCCGTTTCATCGGCATGGGAACGGATAACCAGAACTTCGAGATCTACCGCGGCACCGCCAAGGATATCGACTCTAAGGTGATCCCGCTGCTGCAGTCACGGGTGCGGCAAGCGCCCGATGCGGGGCAACGTCAGGCCGCCCAGGAGTCGCTGGATTTTTACCGGGGTTTGTCTCGGGCGATGAACCGGGCGGTGATGGATCCCATCGCCGCTGACAAGGAGGTAAGACAGATGACCGGCATGGATACGCTGGGCGCGGTGGAATTGGTGGGTGGGGCCATACAGGCCCTGGGGCAGGGGCTTCGGCACTGATCTACCGAACGGCAATAATGATTCAGGTAATTCGTGGCTCAACCCAGGAGCAGCAATTGATGAAAACACGGATCTGCAGTTGTCTTTGTAACAGGCGCTGGACGTTACCGGTCATTCTCACGGTTTTCCTGTTATTGCCGGCTGGTGCCATTCATGCTGCGGCCGACGCTCCATTTCAGTGGGATAGTCATCTGAGCATTACCGATGACACCAGGCATTACCATCAGATCGGATTTTCACCGGACGGCAGCCGATTTTTCGGCATATCGGATCAAACCGTATACATATGGGATAGCGCTGATGGCTCCGAGGTGGCGCAGTTTGCCCACGCGCAGCGTACCGTGAATGCGGCCCTATCCGCGGACAACGGGCAGCTGATCACCCTTTCAGAGTCTCGGTCGGCCCACCTATGGGATGTAAAGAGCGGGACGCTGTTACAAACCTTTGGCGATGGGGACCACGCCCTGGGTTCCGATATCGAATTCGTCGCCTGGTCGCCTCAGGGACCCCGAGCAGTACAGGCAGGCAGTGACTGGTCGCTTTCGTTTTTCGATGCGATGACCGCGGAGCCATTGCTGCACCTGGATCAGATGACGGCCAAGGCTGTCCGATTAGTGTTCTCGGCGGCAGGAAACCGGATCGTCACTGCCGAGGAAAATGGCAATATCCGCGTGTTCGATGCCGCCAGATCCTTGATGCCGAGTCCGGCGTCATTCTGCTGGCCTTGCCGCAAGACACCGTGCCCCGTACCGGGAACGGAAGGCCCCGCTACCCGCTTCAGGTTCAGTTTGCCCCTGACGGCAGGGGTATCCTGACATCCCACGGTGGACTCATCCGCCTCTGGCACCTGGACGACCGATTTGCAGGCAGCGCGCCCGACTCCGTTGCCACCGCAAGCATCCACTCCCAGCCCGATCTGCCGGCCGAGTTGGCAGCCCTTGCCGCCGAGGGTCGGCTGACCGTTCGGGCGCTCCGGGGCTGGGGCCGACTGCCGGAACGCTTCAGCCAGTTGGCACTTGAACTTCGTCCGCACGATATCGATCTGTTGGGCGCCGATCAGGCCGCGGTCGAGGCTCTGATTGTGCGGGCACTTGATGAAGCCGACTTGTCTGCCAGGGTTGATGAACTCAGGGAGCTGGTTCAGCTGATGGCCGACCATGCCGGCACGGGCACTGATCCAAAGCAGGACTCAACAGTGGTTGCCGAGCCGGAAGGCCTGCGTCAGTAACCGGTCGAGACGGGTGATGCCGCCGGCACCGTCGACGATAGCCAGGCTCGGTGACTCGGTCACTGAGCGGTGGCCCGGCGGCATTCAGGGTCAGGCCAGGCGTGTTAGTCCAGGTCGTCCTCTTCCATTTCAAACAGCGCGTTGAGCTGATCCAGGTAGGGCAGGATGGCGCGGATCTGGGCCTCGGGTACCGCGGAAAAACGTGCCCGGGTGTCATGGAAGGTCTGGAAGAAGGGCATGGCCATCAGGGCCTCGCGCTCTTCGGCGGGCATGTCCTGCAGGGCGGCCTGGAACTCGTCAATACTGATCATGCCGGTATGGGCGATGTAGGCCCGGGTGATATAGGCCGACTGTTCCGCAAAGGCCGCCACCGAGCCGTAGCCGTTGTTGCGGATGATGCGCTCGGCTTCCCGGTTATCGGCGAGGGCCTCCATGAACTGGCCTTTCAAGGTGCTGATCTCCAGGAAGTTCAGATCGTCATCGTCGTCATCATCTTCATCAAACTCATGGTCTTCGATGTAGGGCATGAGCTGCTCGAAGGTGCTGATGAACCGCTCCATGTCCGATGAGGTGATGTTCATTGCCAGGGCCTGGCCTGCCAGCAGGAAGAATACGCTGGCAATGACTGCTATCCGCTTGAGCATGCTGATTTCCTTTGGTTGGGGTGTGGGTGTGTCTTGCCGTCAGTTCGCTTGATGTTCTGGTCACGTCATTCCCGTACAAGCGGGAATCCCGTGACGGAAGGTGACCGGTTCAGTATTTCCATGGACACTGGAGCGTCGATCTCCGGATCAGGCACGAGGCGCGGCCACGGTCACGTTCCGGCAGCCGGTTTCCACCAGCCGCCAGGAGGCGATGGCGGCCAGGGCCGCAAAGCCGGTGAGCAGCCACAGTCCGCGTTGGTAATCGGCCGCCGTGTACACGGGGACACCGCCGCTTATGAGACCTTCCCAGCCCAGGTCCATGGCCCAGCCGAACAGGGGCTGGAACAGGGCGGCCCCCAGGAACAGGCCGGTATTGACCAGGGCGATGGCCATGCCCGAGAGGGCCGGGTCCGCCACTTCCTTGGCATGGGCGTAGGCCACCACGAAACAGCCGGCACTCAGGCCCATGAGGGTGAACAGGGTCAGTCCGGAGGCTCCCGGACCCCAGGGCAGGAACAGCAGCCCCAGGCAGATGCTCAGGTAGACCAGGGCACCGGCCTGCAGCACGGGACGGCGCCGCCCCAGACGGTCGGAAAAGCTGCCCGCCAGCAGGCAGCCGACGGCAAAGGCCACCGTGGCCAAGGTGGTGTAAACCGAGGCATCTCCCCGGCTCAGGCCGTGCACGTCCCGCAACAGGGGGATGGCCCAGAGTCCCAGCATGCCGAACAGGCTGCCGGTGATGCTGAAGTCATAGACAAACCCCGGCCACAGCCGGCGGTTGGCCAGCACGGCCCGCAGATCCTTGATCCAGTGCTGTTTTCTGGGGGCATGGGGCGGCAAGCCTTCCATCTCCCGCACCGAGGGAAAGCCCAGTTGTTCGGGACGGTCCCTGACCAGCCACCAGGAGAGCAGGGCGAGGACAATGGCGACGATCCCCAGGGCCACGAACAGGCTGCGCCATTCCACGTAGAGCAGCATCAGGGCCAGGGGGCCGGTGGCGGCAATGGCGCCCAGATTGCCCAGCAGCAGGGTGAGTCCGCTGATGCTGCCGTACTTGCGCTCGCTGAACCAGACGGTGTTGCTCTTCATGAGACCGACGAAGACCACCGAGACCCCCAGGCCCACCAGGAAACGGCCCACGCTGGCGGTGGCCAGGGTATCCGCCAGCCCGAAGACGATGGAACCGCTGCCGGCCACCAGGTTGCCCAGGGTGACGGCATAGCGGGATCCCAGGGTGTCCGCCAGCACCCCGGCGGGGATCTGCATGGCGGTATAGATGTAGAAATACATGGCCGACAGCGAGCCCAGGGCCGCCGCCGTCACGCCGAACGCGGCACTCAGTTCGCTGGAGACCATCGCCGGTGCGAAGCGGTGGAAGAACACCAGCATGTAGGCGGCGATGAGGACGCTGTAGATGGTCCAGCGGATCCGTTCGAAACGGGCCGGATCGTAATGGGGGGGCATGCTGACTGTTCCTGTGCACTTGGGCAAAGTAAGCGAGAGCTAAGGTATGCACGATTGCCACCGGATGTTCAACCACGCCGGGTAGTGTGCAGGGCGGCGACCCTATGGCACGTTGATCAGGCCGGCCCCCGCAATGAGGGTCTCCAGGAGGTCGACGATGCCGGTGAGCTGCTTAGTCATTCCCGCGCACGCGGGAATCCATGGCCGCGTTGAGGGAGCCGAGAGAGGGATTTTACGGTCCTGCTCCGTCAGATACTCGCTCCAGGATGATGGAGACATTGTTCACCGGCATGTCGATCACGGATTGCAGGGAAAGCCCCTGTTCCCGTCCCGCAGTTTCGATGCTGGCGATGTCCCGCACCCCCCAGGCCGGGTTTTGGGCCCGCAGATACTGGTCAAACCGCTGGTTGCTGGGCGCGGTATGCCTCCCATCGCGGGAGTAGGGGCCATAGAGATAGAGCAGGCCGCCCGGCAACAAATACTTGCCGGCATTCCTGAGCAGGCCCGCCGTGGTGGCCCATGGGGAGATGTGCACCACGTTGATACACACCATGACTACAAAGCCATCGCCGGGCGGCCGATTGGATTGTCCCAGCTCCCAGTCAGTCTGACTCGCATCCAGCCGCACCGGTGCGTTCAGGTTGGGCAGGGAGACATACTGCCGCCAGGCCTCGATGCTCTTCAGGTGATGCGGATCAATATCGGTGGGCCACCAGGTGATCCCGGGGAATTCACGGGCAAAGTCAACCACATGCTGACCGGTCCCGCTCCCGACTTCCAGGGCGTGGCCTTCCAGATCCTGGAAGGCATCCCGCAGTACCGCCAGAATGGGCGTGATGTTTTCGTGGTAGGAAGCTGAATCCAGGCAGGTGTCGGGGGGCATCGGGTCGCGCTCATCTTGGCGGTATGAACGGAAACCGCTCGCTGGTGGCGAAGTCATGGATGATGGTCTGCATCTCCGTGGCTTGCAGATAACCGATGTAACGGTACCAGGTCCGCCCATCGGGACCGATCAGCAGGTGTTGTGGCAGGGTGCGGATGCTGTGCCCTTCCGCCAGTACCCGTTCGGGGGGAAGGCCAAAGCGGCCGGCCCAACGGCGGGCCTCAGCGACCCCCGCCGGCTGAAACGGTTCATCGGCACTGGTGAGCACGGTGTAGACCTGCAGTGAAGGCCCGGCCGACCGGAGCAGTTCACGAATGGCGGCAGCCTGGGTCTGGCTAGCCCCGCACCAGGCTGCCGCATAGGTCACCCAGATCCAGCCTTCCTCCACTTTGTCGCACACATCTACCCGGCGCCCCGTTCCATCCACACGCTCGTCGGCTACCAATTGAACAGCGGCACAGCCACCGGCACGATCCCAGTCGGTATAGAACTCACCGGTCTGATCCCTGGAAGCACCACAGGACAGCAGGGGCAAGGCCATCAGGCAGCCGAGCAGCCCGACATGACGGCGTAGACGCTCAAAAAGTCGGCGCGGAACGGACGGATGGTGCATCTTCCCGGCTCACGGAAGTGACGAGGTATTTCCCATCCGTATAGCACGGATCAGGATGGGCTGTTCGGTGGATATGAGGCCGGGTACTCTCGTGCGCCGGGAACACTGCAAAATGCTTCTGGATTGCCGGGTTTTTCCGTAGACTCTTCCCATGTCACTGACAGGCAAACATATCCTTCTGGGCGTTTCCGGCGGCATTGCCGCTTACAAGGCCTGCGAGCTCACCCGGCGGCTGATGGATGCCGGTGCCGAGGTCCGGGTGGTGATGACCCCTCACGCCACCGAGTTCGTGGCTCCGCTCACCTTCCAGGCCCTGTCCGGCCATCCCGTGCGCACGGCCCTGTTCGACGCCGAGGCCGAGGCGGGCATGGATCACATCAGCCTGGCCCGCTGGGCCGATGCCGTGCTCATTGCCCCGGCCACCGCCAATGTCATGGCCCGACTGGCCCAGGGCATGGCCGATGACCTGTTGACCACCCTCTGCCTGGCCGCGGAGGCGCCCGTCTGCCTGGCCCCGGCCATGAACCGGGTCATGTGGGCCAACGCCGCGACGCAGGCCAACGTGCGCACCCTGATGGCGCGGGGCGTCCGTCTGTTCGGCCCCGGCGCCGGTTATCAGGCCTGCGGCGAGGTGGGGGAGGGGCGCATGCTGGAGCCGGGGCAGATCGTCACGGCGGTGGAAGGCCTGTTTGCCGGTGGTCCATTGGCGGGGGTACGGGTGATGGTGACCGCCGGTCCGACCCGGGAGCCTCTGGATCCGGTGCGTTATCTCACTAACCGAAGCTCCGGGCGCATGGGGTTTGCGGTGGCGGCGGCGGCGGCCGAGGCCGGGGCGCAGGTTTGTCTGGTGAGTGGCCCGGTACACCTGGATACCCCTCGCGGGGTGACCCGTTTGGATGTGGAAACGGCCCTGCAGATGTACGAGGCCGTCATGGCCAGGGCCGCCGGGACGGATCTGTTCATTGCCACGGCGGCGGTGGCGGATTACCGCATGGCCCAGCCGGCGGAACGCAAGATCAAGAAGCAGGCAGATGATCTGCATCTGACCCTGGTGAAGAACCCGGACATCCTGGCGGCAGTAGCGGCCCTGCCGGACGGTCCGTTCACGGTGGGATTCGCGGCGGAAACCGATGATCTGGAAACCTACGCCCGGGGCAAACTCGAAGCCAAGGGGCTGGACATGATCGCCGCCAATGATGTTTCCGGCGGGCGCGGGTTCGATGTGGCGGACAATGCCCTGACGGTGTTCTGGCGGGACGGCTCCCTGTCCCTGCCGCAACAGTCCAAGTCGCAACTGGCCCGTGAGCTGGTGGCGCTGATTGCCCGGCATCATGGGGGCTGTCTCCCCTCCCATTCCTGTTCCCATCCGACAATCGATCATCAACATCATGCATGCCATCCAGATCAAGATTCTTGACCCCCGTGTCGGCACGGACTTCCCCTTGCCGGAACCGGCCACGCCGGGTTCCGCCGGCATGGACCTGAGGGCCTGCCTGGACGCGCCCCTGACCCTGCAGCCCGGGGAGACTCATCTCATCCCCACCGGCATCGCCATGCATCTGGCGGACCCCGGCCTGGCGGCCATGATCCTTCCCCGATCCGGGCTGGGCCATAAACACGGCATCGTCCTGGGGAATCTCGTCGGCCTCATCGATTCCGACTACCAGGGGCCGCTCATGGTCTCCTGCTGGAATCGGGGGGCGGAGCCGTTCGTCGTCCAGCCCGGCGAGCGCATTGCCCAGTTGGTGGTGGTGCCGGTGGTGCAGGCCCGTTTCCAGGTGGTGGATGATTTTGAGGCGACCCACCGGGGCACCGGCGGGTTCGGGTCCTCGGGTAGGGGTTAGCCCGGGGCAGACATGGGCAGATACCGGGAACAGCACCGTCACATGCAGGGGAGCAGATCATGAGCATGAGTGCGGACCCCGGCATCTTCCGGGCCTATGACATCCGCGGCGTGGTGGGCGAACGCCTCAATCCGGATACCGCCCGGGCCATCGGCCGGGCCTACGGTGCCGAGGCCCGCGAGCTGGAGGTGACCCGGGTCGTGGTCGGGCGTGACGGCCGCCTGTCGAGCCCCGAACTGGAGTCCGCCCTCATCGAGGGGCTGCTGGCGTCGGGATTGCGGGTGATCCGGCTGGGCTGCCTGCCCACGCCGGTGACCTATTACGCCGCGCTCAGGGAAGCCGACGGCAACGGCATCATGGTCACCGGCAGTCACAATCCCCCGGCCTACAACGGCTTCAAGCTCATGCTGGCGGGGCGTACCCTGCATCAGGAGACGGTGCAGCGTCTGCGGCGCAGGATTGACGAGGGGCGCCTGCCCGTTGCGCCCGGGGGTACCCTGGAGATTGCGGAAGTCTGCAGTCGCTACCTGAATGAACTCTGTGCCGACATTCACCTGGATCGCCCCCTGCGGGTGGCGGTGGATTGCGGCAACGGCGCCGCCGCGGTGGTGGCACCGGAGATTTTCCGGCGTCTGGGCTGCGAGGTGGTTCCTCTCTACTGCGAGGTGGATGGACATTTTCCCCACCATCATCCCGATCCGTCGCGTCCCGAGAACCTGGAAGATCTGCGGCGCGCCGTGGAGTCCGGCGGTCTGGACCTGGGGCTGGCCTTCGACGGCGACGGGGATCGCCTCGGCGTCGTCGACGGCCGGGGGCGTATCCAGTGGCCGGACCGCCTGATGATGTGTTTTGCCGCCGATGTGCTGGCCCATCATCCCGGCAGCACGGTGGTATTCGATGTGAAATGTTCTCATCACCTGGCCGAGCGGGTGCGGGCGCTGGGGGGCGTGCCGGACATGTGGCGTACCGGCCACTCCCTGCTCAAGGCGCGCATGGAAGAGACCGGGGCCCTGTTGGCGGGAGAGATGAGTGGTCATGTCTTTTTCCGGGATCGCTGGCTCGGGGTGGA
Organism: Ectothiorhodospira sp. PHS-1; assembly: GCF_000225005.1. Classification (NCBI taxonomy): domain Bacteria; kingdom Pseudomonadati; phylum Pseudomonadota; class Gammaproteobacteria; order Chromatiales; family Ectothiorhodospiraceae; genus Ectothiorhodospira; species Ectothiorhodospira sp. PHS-1. The sequence continues at coordinate 19,313 of NZ_AGBG01000017.1, forward strand.
TGATGCGATCTACGCCGGGGCGAGGTTGCTGGAGTCTCTTGCCCGGGACTCCCGGTCGCCGGCGCGGATATTCGACGAGTTGCCCCAGGGTTGTCATACCCCGGAGCTGCTGGTGACGCCGGGCGGGGAAGAGGGGCACGGCGCCTTCATGGCGCGCTTCCTGTCCGAGCCGGATCCCGAAGGTGGCCGGGTGAATCGCATCGACGGCCTGAGGGTGGATTTCGATGATGGCTGGGGGCTGGTGCGGGCTTCCAACACCACGCCTTGTCTGACCCTGCGCTTCGAGGGGAGCTGCCCCGAGGCCCTGGCACGGATCCAGACGCTGTTCCGTGAGCGTCTGCTGGCGGTGGATCCGGAGCTGGAACTGCCGTTCTAGCGCTCTCTCGTCGCCGTCATTCCCGCGCAGGCGGGAATCCAGTAGCATATTGAAAACCCTGGACTCCCGCCTGCGCGGGAATGACGGCAAGGGGTTGTTTCAGAATTTCTTCAACACCTGCCCGGTCTGAAACCGGAGACTTCCCGAATGTCCGAACACACCGCCATGGACCATACCAGTCCCCAGACCATCGCCCGGGTCCTGACCGAGGCGTTGCCCTATATCCAGCGCTTTTCCGGCAAGACACTGGTCATCAAGTACGGCGGCAACGCCATGGTGGACGAGGAGCTCAAGCGCGGCTTTGCGCGGGATATCGTGCTGCTCAAGCAGGTGGGCCTGAATCCGGTGGTGGTCCACGGTGGTGGCCCCCAGATCGGCAGGATGCTCAGCCAGCTGGGCAAGGAATCCCGTTTCGTGGATGGTCTGCGGGTGACGGACCGGGAGACCATGGACGTGGTGCAGATGGTGCTGGGCGGCCTGGTGAACAAGGAGATCGTCAGTCTCATCAACCAGTTTGGTGGCCGCGCGGTGGGCCTGACCGGCAAGGACGGCGGGCTGATCCGGGCCCGGCGCCTGAGTCATCGCCGTGCCGGCGAAGACCCCGAAGCCTCGGAGATCATCGACCTGGGCCACGTGGGGGAGGTGGCTTCCATCGATCCCGCCGTGGTGCACATGCTGGATTCGGGGGCCTTTATTCCCGTGATCGCGCCTGTGGGTGTGGGCGAGGATGGCGCGGCCTACAACATCAATGCCGACCTGGTGGCCGGCAAGATGGCCACGGTGCTGGGGGCGGAGAAACTGATCCTGCTCACCAACACCACCGGGGTCCTGGACGGAGAAGGCAACCTGCTCACCGGTCTGACGGCCCGTCAGGTGGACGAGCTGATTGCCACCGGGGTGATCCACGGCGGCATGATTCCCAAGATCCAGTGCGCCCTGGACGCGGTGAAGTCCGGCGTCAAGACGGCCCATATCATTGACGGACGGGTGCCCCATGCGGTGATGCTGGAGCTGCTGACCGACAAGGGAGTGGGAACCCTGATCCGGGGCTGACGGGCCTTTCAGCGCCGGGGCTGGGTGTCGGCCTGTCGCCGACGCAGCTCCCGAAATCGCGCCAGGTCCCGGGCGAATCGGTCCAGCACGGCATCCCGTTCCTGTCGGCGTTCTTCCAGGTACGCTTCCTGTACCCGGATCTGGCGTTGCAGGGAGTCGGCCTGTTCCCGCAGGCCTTCCGGTACCGGCCTGCCGCCGGCCTCAAGGCCGGCGATGCGTGTATTGGCCTGTGTCAGCTGATCACGCAGATTGCCCAGTTTGTCCCGGGTGAGGTTCATGTTGGCCTCGATCAGGGCCACGCGGTCATCCCGTGCGTGCAGCAGTTCGCGCTCGGAGCCGAAGGATTGCAGCAGAACCCGGTCGACCCGCTCCTGTTCCGCCCGTTGCTGTTCCAGGGCCTCCCGACGTTCCCGTTCCGCCTGTTCGGCGGCCAGCTCCTGCGGCGTTCTCGCCCGGTCCAGGCGCTGGATCACCAGTCCCCTGTGATCAAGGACCTCGCGGTCATACCGGGTCGTGTCCGGGGGCGGGGTGTCGCTCATGTGAGTCTGACCGGACTCGTCCACCCAGCGGTAGACCTGTGCGGAGGCCGTGCCGATGAGCCCGGCGGCCAGCATGGCCGCCAGTATCGGTGTGGTTCCTGCTGTTGGGAAAATCCTGGGCATGCCTCATTCCCGCCACGGGTTCAGGGGTGCCGTCGCCCGCGTATTCGCGGGGCAGGCTAGATGCCGAATTCTTCCCGATAGGCCTGCACGGCGGCACGATGCTGCGCCATGTCCGGCAGGTCCTCCAGAAAGACGATCAGGTCCGATAGGGACGCAATGGCATGGACCTGCAGACCGTAATCCCGTTCCACTTCTTGAATGGCGGACAGCTCGCCGCGCCCCCGTTCCTGTCGATCCAGTGCGATCAGCACGCCGGCCGGTTCCGCGCCGGCGGCCTTGATGATCTCCACGGATTCACGGATGGCGGTGCCCGCGGTGATCACATCGTCCACGATCATGACCCGCCCGGACAGGGGGGCGCCCACCAGGGTGCCGCCTTCGCCGTGGTCCTTGGCTTCCTTGCGATTGAAGCAGAAGGGGTAGTCGCGGTCGTGCTCCTGGGCCAGGGCCACTGCGGTGGCGGCCACCAGGGGGATGCCCTTGTAGGCGGGGCCGAAGAGCATGTCCGCCCGGGCGTTCGATTCCACGAGGGTACGGGCATAGAAGGCACCCAGGCGGGCCAGGTCCCGGCCGGTGTTGAACAGGCCGGCATTGAAGAAATAGGGGCTGGTACGGCCGGATTTGAGGGTGAAGGAACCAAAGCGCAGGACGCCGCGTTCCAGACAAAACTGAAGGAATTGGGTGCGATAGGTATTCATGATTGAGAAATTACAAGTTCCTGTGGGAGGGCACAAGCCGGGCTGGACGCCCCCTGTCGGTGGGCTGTGTTAAGTTGTCGGATTGTACCCGGACCCCGTGAACACTGCCCTGTCGATCCGATGCGAATCATCACGCTCAACGCCAACGGCATTCGTGCCGCCGCCCGTAAGGGCTTTTATGCATGGCTCAAGGCCCAGGACGCGGACGTGGTCTGCCTTCAGGAGACCAAGGCCCAGATCCATCAACTGACCGACGAGGCCTTTCATCCCGCCGGCTATTTCACCTGTTACCTGGATGCCCGGAAAAAGGGTTACAGCGGGGTGGCCCTGTATGCCCGGCGCAAGCCCGATGAAATCGTCATGGGGATGAATTCCGAGGAATTCGACCCCGAAGGCCGCTATATCGAGGCGCGTTTCGGTGATTTGTGTGTTGCGTCCGTGTATGTGCCCTCCGGGTCTTCCGGCGAACTTCGTCAGGCGGCCAAGTACCGTTTCATGGACACCTTCATGGCGCAGTTGCGGCAGAAACAGGCCAATGATCGCGAATACATCCTGTGCGGGGACTGGAACATCGCCCACAAGCCCATCGACCTGCGCAACTGGAGGAGCAACCAGAAGCACTCCGGTTTCCTGCCCGAGGAGCGGGCCTGGCTGGATGTGCTATTTGATGAGGTGGGCTGGGTGGATACCTTCCGACGGTTGAATCAGGCGCCGGAACAGTACACCTGGTGGGCCAACCGGGGGCAGGCCTGGGCCAGGAACGTGGGGTGGCGTCTGGATTACCAGATTGCCACGCCGGGCGTGGCGGCGACGGCTCGCGGGGTGAGCATCTACAAGGATGAACGGTTCTCGGATCATGCCCCGGTCATCACCGACTACGACTGGCCGTTCCCATAGGGATATATCCCGGGCAGGTCACTCCCGCGCAGGCGGGAATCCAGGCAAGGGCCGGCATTCTGGGCTTCCGCATCCCAGGTGAACGCGGTGACAAGCAGGTGAACGCGGTGACAAGGTCGCTCTTGCTGGCTATTTTTTAACCAGTTCGCATTATGTCAAAGGTTCGTGTTAGCGTAAAAAAAGGCTGCGGAAGGTCTGCTTTCCGCTGAATTCCGGCGATCCAGCCCACGAAGGGAGGTTACATGACCGAACAGAGTGCGTCTCCAGCCCGTGCTCCACGCATCCTGATGAACCCGCCGGTGTTCATTACCTCGGCAGTACTCACCCTGGTCTTCGTGCTGTTTGCGGCCATCTTCACCGAGACGGCCGGTACCGTCTTCAGTGCCGTGCAAGGCTGGATCTCCGATTCCGCCGGCTGGTTCTATGTGCTGGCGGTGGCTGGATTCGTGGTCTTCATGGTCGGAGTAGCGGTGTCCAGTTACGGCAACATCAAGCTGGGTCCGGATCACAGTCAGCCCGACTACAGCTATGCCTCCTGGTTCGCCATGCTGTTCTCCGCCGGCATGGGCATCGGCCTCATGTTCTTCGGCGTGGCCGAGCCGGTCATGCATTACGTCAGTCCGCCGGTGGGCGATCCGGAGACCGTCGAGGCCGCCCGCCAGTCCATGCGCATCACCTTCTTCCACTGGGGGGTTCATGCCTGGGCCATCTATGCCGTGGTGGCCCTGTCCCTGGCCTACTTCGCCTTCCGACATGACCTGCCGCTGACCATCCGCTCCTCCCTGTATCCGTTGATCGGTGACCGCATCCACGGCGGCATCGGCCACACGGTGGATACCTTTGCCGTGCTGGGCACCATCTTCGGCGTCGCCACCTCCCTGGGGTTCGGCGTCATGCAGATCAACTCCGGCCTGAACTACCTGTTCGATGTTCCCAATGCCCTCTCGGTGCAGGTCATCCTGATCGTGGTCATCACCGCCATCGCCACCCTGTCCGTGGCCCTGGGTCTGGATGGCGGCATCCGCCGGATCTCGGTGCTGAACATGATCCTGGCCGCGGGCCTGCTGGCCTTCGTGCTGGTGGCCGGCCCCACCGTCTATCTGCTGCAGACCCTGGTGCAGAACACGGGGAATTACGTCTCCAACCTGTTCTCCATGACTTTCAATCTGTATGCCTACGAGCCCACCTCGTGGATCGGCGGCTGGACCCTGTTCTACTGGGGTTGGTGGATTGCCTGGGCGCCCTTCGTGGGCATGTTCATCGCCCGGGTCTCCCGGGGCCGCACCATTCGTGAGTTCACCTTCGGTGTGTTGCTGGTGCCGGTGGGCTTCACCATCATGTGGATGACCTTCTTCGGCAATACCGCCCTGCACATGATCATGGTGCAGGGCATCACCGAGCTGTCGGACGCGGTGGCGGCGGATACCTCGGTGGCCCTGTTCCAGTTCTTCGAGCATCTGCCCCTGTCCTCCATCATGGCCCTGGTGGCGACCCTGCTGGTGGTGACCTTCTTTGTCACTTCATCGGACTCCGGTTCCCTGGTGGTGGACATCCTCACCTCCGGCGGCAAGGAGGAATCCCCCACCTGGCAGCGCATCTTCTGGGCCGTGATCGAGGGCATCGTGGCGGCGGCCTTGCTCATCGCCGGCGGCCTGGCGGCCCTGCAGACCGCCACCATCGCCAGTGCCCTGCCGTTCGCCATCATCATGTGCTTCATGTGTTGGGGGCTGCTCAGGGCCCTGCGCATCGACACCATGAAACGGATCAGCCTGCAGGCGCGAGTCTCACCCATCGGTCCCCACTCACCCCTGAGCTGGCAGTCGCGCCTGCGCGCCATCGTCCATCAGCCCCGGCGTAACGAGGTCCTGCGCTATATCCAGGAGGCCGTGAAGCCGGCCCTGGAGGCGGTGGCCGAGGAACTGCGCAAGCAGAATCGGGATGCCCACACCGGAGTGGGCGAGGATGGGCGCTGCTGGGTGGAGGTCCGCCACGGCGAGGAGATCGACTTCTTCTACTCAGTGCGTCCTCGTGCCTATGAGCCTCCCTCCTTCGTCATGCGGGATACCCGCAGTCAGCGTGCCGAGGCGCTCAAGTACTTCCATGCGGAAGTCCATCTGAGCGAAGGCGGCCAGGACTATGACGTCATGGGCTGGAGCAAGGACGCCATCATCAACGACGTGCTGGAGCACTACGAGCGTCACATGCATTTTCTCAGCGCCGTGCGTTGACCCTTGCTTGATATCGCGGGCCGTGGATCGGTCTGATCCCCGGCCCGTTTCCTTTTCCGGCATCCCATGATGCCCGTCGTCAGACACTGACACCGACCCGCCCCTTCCGGGGTGAAGACAGGACAGTAGCCTTGCAACCCAAAATAGCAGTCAAAAACCTCACCAAGGTCTTCGGCGACCCGCCGGCTCCGGCCTTGAAGCTCATGGAGGAGGGATACGACCGTAAGGAGATCCAGCAGCGTACCGGGCTCACCCTGGGTGTCGCCGACGTCAGTTTTGATGTGGCGCAAGGGGAGATCCTGGTGGTCATGGGTCTGAGCGGATGCGGCAAATCCACTCTGATCCGCTGTCTCAACCGTCTGATCGAGCCGACGGCGGGACAGATACTGATTGATGGAGAGGACATCACTGGATTGAGCAACAAGGATCTGCTCGCCCTGCGGCGCCGCAAGTTCGGCATGGTGTTCCAGAATTTCGCCCTGTTTCCCCACCGCACCATCTTGCAGAACACGGCCTTCGGGCTGGAGATCTGCGGCATGGACCAGAGCGAACGGGAGCAGCGGGCGGCCCAGGCCCTGCAACTGGTGGGTCTGGAAGGCTGGGAGCAGGCCTTTCCGTCCCAGCTCTCCGGGGGTATGCAGCAGCGGGTGGGCCTGGCCCGGGCGCTGGCCGTGGACCCGGATATCCTGCTCATGGACGAGGCCTTCAGCGCGCTGGACCCGTTGATACGTCGGGACATGCAACAGGAGCTGATCAATCTGCAGGCACGGGTGAAGAAGACCATCGTGTTCATCACCCACGACCTGGACGAGGCCCTCAGGCTCGGTGATCGCATCGTGCTGATGAAGGATGGGCGGGTGGTCCAGATCGGCACGCCGGAAGAGATCCTGAGTTCCCCCGCCAGTCGTTATGTGGAGCGCTTCGTGGAGGATGTGGACAAGACCCAGATCCTCACCGCCGGCGGGATCATGCGCGATGCAAGGGTGCTGGCCCTTCCCTCGGACGGCCCTCGCACCGCCCTGCACAAGATGGAAAAGGAAAGTTTCTACAGCCTGTTCGTGGTCCAGCAGGACGGCACCCTGGAGGGGTATGTGTGGGCGGATGACATGGGCCGGGCGATCGAGCAGGGAGATAGGCAGATTGGCCCCCACATCCAGCGGGATCATCAGGCGGTGGGGCCGGATGAGCCGGTCAGCACCCTGATCGGCATGCTCGCGGACAGCCGCATTCCGGTGGCGGTGGTGGACGAGGCCGGGCGCCTGCTGGGCACCATCGTCAAGAGCAACGTGCTGGCGGCCCTGGCGGCCGGTCAGTCGGATCAGGCAGTGACGGCGCCGGACGCCGCAACCGCCGCGGACAAAACCAGTGAAGCACGCTCATGAATCATGATTTTCCTTTTTTCGGCAAGTTTCCCCTGTCGGACTACATCGACGACGGCCTGGACTGGCTGACTGACACCTTCTCCGGCCTGACCCGGGCCATCAGCAATGTGCTGGGCGACGGCGTGGAGGGCGTGGTGATGTTGCTGAGCTTTCCACCCCCCTGGGTGGTGATCCTGGCCTTTGCCGGCATTGCCTGGCTGGCGGCGGGTCGTCGGGTGGCCATCGGTACCGTGGCGGGCCTGCTGTTTTTGTGGAACCTGCAACTCTGGCAGGCCACCATCGAGACCCTCACCCTGGTGTTATTCGCGACGGCGGTGGCGGTGGCCATCGCGTTGCCCATCGGTATTTGGGGTGGTCTGTCGGAGCGCTTCCACCGGGCCACCATGCCGGTGCTCGACTTCATGCAGACCATGCCTGCCTTCGTCTATCTGATCCCGGCGATTCCCTTCTTCGGTCTGGGTCAGGTGTCGGCCATGTTTGCCACCGTGATCTTTTCCATGCCGCCGGCCATCCGTCTCACCATCCTGGGCATCCGTCAGGTGCCCCGGGAACTGGTGGAGGCCGCGGATGCCTTTGGCGCCAGCCGGCGGCAGAAGCTGTTCAAGGTCCAGCTGCCGTTGGCGGTGCCCACCATCATGGCAGGCATCAACCAGACCATCATGTTGGCCCTGTCCATGGTGGTGATCGCCGCCATGATCGGTGCCGGCGGCCTGGGGGGCGAGGTCTGGCGGGCGATCCAGCGTCTGCAGCCGGGCAATGGTTTCGAGGCCGGCATTGCCATCGTGATCCTGGCGATGATCCTGGACCGGGTGACCCAGCGCATTGGCCGGAAACGCGGATCGTAACCGGGTAGGTCATTCCCGCGAAAGCGGGAATCCGGTGAGGGCTCGGCGCCTGGGCTCCCGCTTTCGCGGACATGACGACCTGAGGGTATCGGGAGTGACTCGGGGGCATCAGCCGTAACGGCTTGGAAGTATTGGGAATGACCACCCCGGGTATCGGGAGTGATGGTTGGGGGTGGTTGGAAGTGACGGCAGGAGGCTTTTTGAGAACTTTCTGAGTATCCATGCAATTCTTCGGAGGAAAATGATGACTTCAATGACAAGGCCGGGAATCCCGGTGATCGCCAGTCTGATCCTGGCGGCAACTCTGGTATTTGCCCCTCTGTCGGTCCTGGCGGGCGACAAGGGACGGATCAACATCCCCTATGTGGAGTGGGCCAGTGAAGTGGCCAGTACCAACGTGATCCGGGTAGTGCTGGAAGAGGCCGGCTACGATGTGCGGCTGACGTCCGTCGGTGCCGCGGCCATGTGGCAGTCCGTCGGCACCGGTGACCAGGATGCCTTCGTGGCTGCCTGGCTGCCCACCACCCACGAGCATTACCTGGAGCGGGTCAGGGACCGGGTGGAAGACCTGGGGCCCAACCTGGTGGGTACCCGTATCGGTCTGATGGTCCCCGCCTATGTGGACATTGACTCCATTGAGGCGCTGAACGACCATGTTCGCCGCTTTGACCGTCGCATCATCGGCATCGATCCCGGCGCGGGCCTGATGAGCAGTACCGAGCGGGTGATCGACGAATACGGCCTGAGACTGCGCCTGATCGAAGGTTCCGATGCCACCATGACCGGCGTGCTGGCCAATGCCATCCGCAACAATGACTGGGTGGTGGTCACCGGCTGGACGCCCCACTGGAAGGAAAGCCGCTGGGAGCTGAAATATCTGGAAGATCCCAAGGGGATCTACGGCGGTGAGGAATACATTCACACCATCGTGCGTGCCGGCCTGAAGGACGACATGCCCGAGGCCTATGCCATCCTCGATAACTTCAACTGGACGCCCGCCCACATGGCCGAGCTGATGATGATGAACGAGGAGGGGGGAGATCCCTACGAGAACGCCAGGCGCTGGGTCGAACAGAACCGGGACCTGGTGGACACCTGGTTACCCTGAGTGTTTCGGTGGCGGGTTGCCGGGGGCGTTTCCGGCTCCCCGCCGCCGGCCCATCAATCGATATCACCGATGTATCTGACTGGAAACAACCGACTTATGAACAGAAAGATCCTGATTGCCTCTTCCGTCGCCGCTGCCCTGGCCGTGCCCGCCATGGCTCAGGCCGGCGAACTCAACTTTGATTTCTACGGCTCCGCCCGAGTGCAGGTGGAGTCCGTGCGTCCCGATAACCGGGATCAACTGGATTCATACACCGGGGTGCGGGATGCCTACTCCCGCATCGGTTTCAATGCCGATTACCCCCTGATGGAAGGGCTGACCCTGATCGGTCAGCTGGAACTGCCCCTGGATCTGGCCAACAAGGCCGTTCAGGACCCGTGGGACCAGACCCAGGATGTGCGCGTGGCCCAGATCGGTGTGCAGGGTGAGATGGGGACCTTCCTGTACGGCCAGATGTGGTTGCCCTACTACAATGCCATCGCCTATCCGGTGGACATGTTCAGCAGTTACTACAGCGGATTTGCCACCTATACGGCATTTCGTCGCGGCGACACCATCAGCTACTATAGCCCGGACATGAATGGCCTGTCCTTCGCCTTCGCCTGGAGTGAGGACAACGGTGCCGACGGGGATAACCGGGTTCAGCTGACCGGCAGCTACAGCTTTGGCGATACCACCCTGTCCATCGGCATGGATGAGCTCAATGGCAACGATAACATGCGAATTGTCGGCGTCTCCGCCGCTCATTCCATGGGCAACCTCTATCTGGGCGCCAAGCTGGAGCGTTTCTACAGCGACATCAATGATGATGACGCGTATGGCAATGACGGCGACATGGCCATGAACGTCTACGCCGGCTACACCTTGGGCAAGAACACCTTCAAGCTGATGGTGGCCGAGGTGGACAACTATGGCGAGACCATTGTTCATGCGGGTGTGGATCATCAGTTCAATCCCAGCCTGAAGTTCTTCGCCGAGTACTATTTCGAGCAGGAGACGGCGGCGATTGATAGCAAACGCGGTGCAAACCCGGGTGATATCAGTGGTGACTACAGCGGCGGCCAGGTCTTCGCCGCCGGCATGCGTTTCGACTTCTGATTGACCCTTTCGTCGGCGGGCCGGCTCCCAAGGGGGTGGCCCGCCGCTTCCCGGCCGTGCTTTTGCGCTGTAATACCTTTACCCCGCCGCCTCCCTTTCACTATCCTGTGCGCAACACCACCACAGGCCCTCGGGGCACCATCCACATGGCCCATATTCTCGGCATCGGCGTCGCCACCCTGGACATCATCAACATCGTTGACCACTATCCGGTGGAGGACGAGGAGATCCGCGCCCGGGAACAGCGTGCCTCTCCCGGCGGCAATACCGCCAACAGCCTGTATGTGCTGCAGCAACTGGGGCACCAGTGCGACCTGGCCGCCGTGGTGGCTGATGATCCGGACGGCGAACATCTGCTGTCCCTGCTGGCGGAGCGGGGGATCAACGTGGAAACCTGTCGCCGGCGCACCGGGCGCACCCCCTGTTCCTACATCACCCTCAATGCCGCCAACGGTTCCCGCACCATCGTCCACTACCGCAACCTGCCGGAACTGGATGCCCCTCATGTGGCCAAGCTGAACCTGGACAAGTATCAATGGGTGCATGTGCAGGCCCGGGATACCCACACCACCAGCCGTATGCTCCAGGCGTTGCGCAGCCAGCAGAAATCCCACCAGCCCATCTCCCTGGAAGTGGAGAAGGACCGGGACGGGGTGGACATGCTGTTCGGGCAACCTGATGTGATCATCTTTTCCCGTCCCTTCGTGCTGGGTCGGGGCTTCGAGGAGCCGGAGCCGTTTCTGCGCAGCGTGCACAAGCGCGTGCCCGGCGCCGTGCTGATCTGCACCTGGGGCGACGAGGGCTCCTGGGCCTGGGCCAGTCGCGACGGCCTGTTCCATGCGCCGGCCTGGCGCCCGCCCCGGGTGGTGGACACCCTGGGGGCCGGGGACGTGTTCAACGCCGGCCTGATCCATGCCCTGGCCACGGGCAGTTCCGTGCCCGATGCCCTGGCCACGGCCACCCGTCTGGCGGGTTACAAGGTGGGGCGACAGGGACTGGATGGGTTGGATGCCGCGCTGGTGGTGCCCGAGGAGGACTGATCCGCGCTACACTATCAGGATTTTCCCCACTTCCGGCCCGGCTCTTGACTATGCAATACCAGGCACAATACGACGTCATCGTCGTGGGCGGCGGCCACGCCGGCACCGAGGCCGCCCTGGCGGCGGCCCGCATGGGCTGCAGGACGCTGCTCCTGACCCATAACATCGACACCATCGGCCAGATGAGCTGCAACCCCGCCATCGGCGGCATCGGCAAGGGCCATCTGGTCAAGGAGATCGACGCCTTGGGCGGCCTCATGGCCCGCGCCGCCGATCTGGGCGGCATCCAGTTCCGCACCCTCAACAGCCGCAAGGGGCCTGCCGTGCGCGCCACCCGCGCCCAGGCGGACCGTGCCCTCTATAAGGCCGCCGTGCGCCGGGCGGTGGAAAACCAGCCGGGCCTTGAGCTGTTTCAGCAGGCGGTGGACGATCTGATCGTGGCGGGGGACCGGGTCACCGGGGTCGTCACCCAGGCCGGTCTGCGCTTTGATGCCCCTTGCGTGGTGCTGACCGTGGGCACCTTCCTGGGTGGTCTCATCCATGTGGGCGAGGCCAACTACGCCGGTGGCCGCGCCGGTGATCCGCCGGCCATCCGCCTGGCCCAGCGGTTGCGGGAGCTGCCCTTGCGGGTCGGGCGTCTGAAGACCGGCACGCCGCCCCGCATCGATGCCCGCAGCATCGATTATTCCCGCCTGACCGAGCAGCCCGGGGATACCCCCGTGCCGGTATTCTCCTTCCTGGGGCAGCCTTCCGATCATCCGCCCCAGGTGAGCTGTCACATCACCTGGACCACCCCCCGCACCCTGGAGGTGATCCGCGCCAACCTGCACCGGTCTCCCATGTACAGCGGCGTGATCGAAGGGGTGGGGCCGCGCTACTGCCCCTCCATCGAGGACAAGGTGGTGCGCTTTGCCGACAAGGAACGCCACCAGATCTTCATCGAGCCGGAAGGGCTCGACACCCATGAGGTGTACCCCAACGGTATCTCCACCAGCCTGCCCTTCGATGTGCAGGTGGATGTGGTGCGTTCCATCGAGGGCTTCGAGCAGGCCCACATCACCCGTCCCGGCTACGCCATCGAATACGACTTCTTCGACCCCCGGGACCTGCGCCCCAGCCTGGAGACCCGACCGCTACAGGGTCTGTTCTTCGCCGGTCAGATCAACGGTACCACCGGCTATGAGGAGGCCGCAGCCCAAGGGCTGGTGGCAGGCATCAATGCCGCCCTGCGGGTGCGGGAGCGGGAGCCCTGGCATCCGCGCCGGGAAACCTCCTACATGGGCGTGATGATTGATGATCTCATCACCCGGGGCACCCGGGAGCCCTACCGCATGTTCACCAGCCGGGCCGAGTACCGCCTCACCCTGCGGGAAGACAATGCCGATCTGCGCCTCACCCCCGTGGGCCGCGAACTGGGCGTGGTGGATGATGCACGCTGGGCGGCCTTCGAGCGCAAGCGGGAGGCCATCGAGCAGGAGTCCCGGCGATTGGGGGTCACGGTCATGCGCCCGGGGGATGTGTTGCCGGAGGACGGCGAGCGCCTGTTCGGCGGCCCCCTGAGTCGGGAGTATTCCCTGATGGACCTGCTGCGGCGCCCCGGGGTGGCCTATGAGGACCTGATGTCCCTGCCCGGTGCCGGGCCGGCCGTGACGGATGTCCGGGTGGCGGAACAGGTGGAAATTCAGGCCAAGTACGCCGGCTATATCCAGCGCCAGAAGGACGAGGTGGACCGGACCCGGCGCCTGGAAGACACGGCGTTGCCCGATGATCTGGACTACGGCGCCGTCAGCGGCCTGTCCCACGAGGTACGCCAGAAGCTGGCGGATCATCGCCCCCATACCGTGGGTCAGGCCTCCCGCATTCCCGGCGTGACCCCCGCCGCCGTCTCCCTGCTGCTGGTGCACTTGAAGAAGCAGGCCCAGGGCCTGAAGCGCAGTGCCTGATTCCCGGATATCCGACGCCATGTCCCATGCCCTGACGCCCGCCGCGGACGAGTTGCTTCGTCGCGGCCTGAGCGAGCTGTCCCTGTCCCCGACCCTGGCCGATCCCCTGGCGCGCTATCTGCGCCTGATGGAGCGCTGGAACCGGGCCTACAACCTCACCGCGGTGCGGGATTTCGAGGACATGGTCCGACTGCATCTGCTGGACAGTCTGGCGGTCCTGCCCTGGGTGCGGGGGCCTCGCATCGCCGATATCGGCACCGGCCCCGGCCTGCCGGGGATTCCCCTGGCCCTGGCCCGTCCCGACTGGCAGCTGGTGTTGCTGGACTCCGGCGGCAAGAAGGCCCGCTTCCTGCGCCAGGCAGTGATGGAGCTGAGGATTGCCAATGTCGTCGTGGTGCAGGACCGGGTGGAAAACTATCGCCCCGACGGGGGCTTTGATACAGTCATCAGCCGTGCCTTCGCCGCCACCACCACCTTCACCCGTCTGGCCGGGCATCTGTGCGCTCCCGCGGGCCGGTTGCTGGCCATGAAGGGCCGGGACGCGGATGATGATCCCGAGGCGTTGCCCGATGGTTGGCGGGTGGTTGCCACCCATTCGCTCCGGGTGCCGGGCCTTGAGGCCGTGCGGCATCTCGTCGAGATCACCAAGGACTAGCACACATGGGCAGAATCATCGCCGTGGCCAACCAGAAGGGGGGGGTGGGCAAGACCACCACCAGCATCAATCTGGCCGCTTCCCTGGCCGCCACCCGGCGCCGCGTACTCCTGATCGACCTGGACCCCCAGGGCAATGCCACCATGGGCAGCGGCGCCGACAAGCACGATCTCGTCCACAGTGCCTGCGACGTGCTGATGAAGCGCGTCAGCGCCGAACAGGCCATCATGCGTCTGGAGCCGGTGGGTTACAGCCTGATGCCCGCCAATGGGGATCTGACGGTGGCGGAGGTGAGCCTGATGACGGCCCTGCGCCGGGAATATCGGCTGCAGGAAGCGCTGGCAACGATCCGGGATCAGTACGATTTCATCTTCATCGACTGCCCCCCCTCCCTGAACATGCTCACGGTGAATGCCCTGGTGGCGGCCCATGGGGTGATCATCCCCATGCAGTGCGAGTATTACGCCCTGGAGGGGCTGTCGGCCCTGGTGCAGACCATCGACAGCATTCGCGAGTCGGTCAACCACGAGCTGCACATCCACGGTCTGCTGCGCACCATGTTCGATCCGCGCAACAACCTGACCACCGAGGTGTCCGAGCAGCTCACCCGTCATTTCGGTGACAAGGTCTATCGCACCGTCATTCCCCGCAACATCCGCCTGGCCGAGGCACCCAGTCACGGTCTGCCGGTGATTTTGTATGACAAGTCCTCCCGTGGCGCCCTGGCCTACCTGGCGCTGGCGGGAGAGATCCTGCGCCGCGAAGGTCGCGGGGCCGCGCCCGAAGGGGCGGCCGAGGCAGTGTCCGTTTCTGGAGAGCAGTAAGTCATGGCAAAGAGAAAGACAGGGCTGGGGCGCGGTCTGGACGTCCTGCTGTCCAGCGCCGGTGCCGCCGGCGCCCGATCCGAGCCGGAGGCCCACGAAGCGGACGGTGCCGGTCTGCGCCAGATCCCGGTGGAGCAGGTCAGCCGCGGGCGCTATCAGCCCCGGGTGAACATGCGTCCCGAGGCCCTGGAGGCGTTGGCCGAGTCCATCCGTGCCCAGGGCGTGGTGCAGCCGGTGGTGGTGCGTCCGGTGGCCGGTGGCTACGAGCTGGTGGCGGGTGAGCGCCGCTGGCGGGCGGCGCAGATGGCCGGACTGCGGGAGATCCCGGCGGTGGTGCGGGAGGTGCCGGATCAGGCGGCGGCGGCCATGGCCCTGATCGAAAACATCCAGCGGGAGGATCTCAATCCCCTGGAGGAGGCCAATGCCCTGCAGCGGCTGATTCACGAATTCGGCATGACCCACCAGCAGGCCGCCGAGGCGGTGGGGCGTTCCCGGGCCGGCGTCACCAACCTGCTGCGCCTGCTGGAGCTGGAGGGGCCGGTGAAGGCCCTGCTGGACGAGGGGCGCCTGGAGATGGGGCATGCTCGTGCGCTGCTGGCCCTGGTCGAGGGTGAGCAGGTGGCGGCGGCTCGTCAGGTGGTGGAAAAGGGCTTGTCGGTACGGGAGACGGAGCGGCTGGTGCAGGCGTTGCTGAAGAACGCAAAACAGGAGGCCGCGCCGACGCCACCACGCAACCCGGATGTGGCGAGGCTGGAGAGCGAGCTTTCCGACCGGCTGGGGGCGCGGGTGAACATTCAGTACAACACCAAGGGCAAGGGGCGGCTGGTTATCCAGTACAACAGTCTGGACGAGCTGGACGGGATTCTGGGACACATCCGTTGACCCGTGCCATCCAGATGGGAGCATTAACAGCCACTGATACGTTGACCCCCCGCCCATGGCCTCTTATAATCCGCGGCTGCCGTCGACCGTGGGCGTCTGTCCGGCGCCGGAAAAAATGGGTGAACCTCATTATCATTAACGAGTCAGACAAGCCGTTCGCCCGGGGCGGTCATGATTAATCGGACTGCAGCTTTGGTCCTCGGGCTACAGATGACCGTGGCGATTGCCGGATGGCTGATCGCCTTCGGGCTGGCCGGACCACAGGCCGCCTGGTCTGCATTGGCGGGGGGCATGATCAGTTTCATCTCGACGGCCTATTTCGCCCTGCGCGTCTTTTCCGGCCGGAGAGGGAAGCCGGCAAAAGTCATCGTGAGAAGTTTTTATGTCGGCGAGGCGCAGAAGATCCTCCTGACCGTCATCCTGTTTGTGGTTGCAATCGTGTGGCTGAAAGTGGATTTCCTGCCCATGTTCCTGACTTACATGGCCGGTTTCATGGCTTTCTGGCTGGCACTGCTGCCGATGCTGTCCGGTGCAAACGAGTAAAAGCGAGCGAACACCATGTCAATGGAATACGAATCTGCTGGGGATTACATCAAGCATCATCTGGGGCACCTGACGCTGGGTAATCCCGAGTCGTTCTGGTCGATCCACGTGGATACCATGCTTTTCTCCCTGCTTGCAGGCGGGGTGTTCCTCTACCTCTTCATGCAGGTGGCCAAGAGCGTCACCACCGGTGTCCCCGGCAGCCTGCAGAACTTCGTCGAGATCATCGTCGGCTTCGTGGATCAACAGGTGAAGGACACCTTCCACGGTCGTTCCGACCTGATCGCCCCGCTGGCACTGACCCTGTTCGTGTGGATATTCCTCATGAGCATCGTCAAGCTGCTGCCCTACGACCTGTTCCCCTACATTGCGCATGCCATCGGCATCGAATACCTGCGCATCAACCCCACGTCGGACATCAACGCCACCTTCGGCATGTCCATCGCGGTGTTCTTCCTGATCATTTTCTACAGCATCAAGATCAAGGGCGGTGTCGGCTTCGCCAAGGAGATGATGTTCCATCCCTTCGGCAAGTGGCTGCTGCCCTTCAACCTGGTCCTCAAGGTGGTCGAAGAGGTTGCCAAGCCCGTCTCCCTGTCCCTGCGACTGTTCGGGAATATGTACGCCGGCGGCCTGATCTTCAGCCTGATCGCCCTGTTGCCCTGGTACATCCAGTGGACCCTGGGGCTGTCCTGGTCCCTGTTCAAACTGCTGATCATCACCCTGCAGGCCTTCATCTTCATGGTGCTGACCATCGTCTATCTGAGCATGGCCCACGAAGACCACTGATGAATGACGTCTTCCCGGCCGGTGCATCACCGGCCGGGGTTCATTCAAACCAAGTTGTTCTTGCATTGTTTTGACCTTTCACATTTGGAGGAAGTTATGGAACTCGCACTTGCTGTCGCTAACGTTCAGGGTATGACCGCCATCGCTGTTGGCCTGATCCTGGGTATGGGTGCTCTGGGTACCGCCATCGGCTTCGGTCTGCTGGGTGGTCGTTTCCTGGAAGGCGCAGCCCGTCAGCCGGAAATGGTGCCGATGCTGCAGGTCAAGATGTTCATCGTGGCCGGTCTGCTCGACGCCGTGACCATGATCGGTGTGGGTCTGGCCCTGTTCTTCACCTTTGCAAACCCCTTCCTGGGTGCGGTGACCGGTTAAGGCACGGATCTTTTTCCGCGCATGCCATCCGTTAAACCGTCTCAAGGGGAGGTAGCAACGTGAATATCAATCTCACGCTGCTCGGCCAGATGATCACCTTCGCCCTGCTGGTGTGGGTCACCATGAAGTATGTGTGGCCCCCCATCATCAAGGCGATGCAGGAGCGTCAGAAGCAGATTGCCGATGGCCTCGCCGCCGCCGAGCGTGGCAAGCATGAGCAGCAGCTTGCCGAGGAAAGAGCCAAAAAGGTTCTTCAGGAGGCCAAGCAGCAGGCCGCAGACATCGTCGCCATGGCCCAGAAGCGGGCCAACGAGATCGTGGAGTCCTCCAAGGACACCGCGCGTCAGGAAGGCGATCGCATCAAGGCGGCTGCCCAGTCCGAGATCGAGCAGGAAGTCATCCGTGCGCGCGAAGAACTGCGCAAGCAGGTGGGTACCCTGGCCATCTCCGGTGCTGAACGCATTCTGAAGAAGGAAATCGACGCCAAGGCCCACAATCAGGTGATCAAAGACCTGGTGAGCCAGATCTAGGTGAGCCGCCATGTCTGAAAACACGACGGCCGCAAGGCCTTACGCCAAGGCGGTGTTCGAAGTCGCTCGTGATGCCAGCAATCTGGCCGGCTGGTCTGACCAGCTGGCCTTCATGTCGGCAGTTGCGCACGATCCGAACATGCGTGCCTTACTCGACAGCCCCAAACTCACCCGCGAGACGATCGCCAAGGCCTTCATCGAAGTGTGCGAGGGCAAGGTGGATGACGGCGGACGCAACTTCATCCGTCTGCTGGCGGAGAATGGCCGGCTTGCGCTGCTGCCGGAGATCACCGCCCTGTTCGAGGTGATGCGTGCCGACGCAGAGAACAAGGTGGAAGCCACCGTGGTCTCCGCTCAGGCGGTGGATGCGGAACAGCAGAAGTCCATCGCCGCAGCCCTGAAGAAGCGGCTCGGCAGGGAAGTGGAACTGGTCTGCGAAGTGGACGACAGCCTCATCGGCGGCGCCATCATCCGCGCGGGAGATCTGGTCATCGATGGCTCAGTCCGTGGGCGCCTGGCGCGCCTGGCCTCCAATCTGAGCCGCTAAGAGGATTCGAAATATGCAACTCAACCCGTCTGAAATCAGTGAACTGATCAGCCAGCGCATCAAGAGCTACGAGTCCGCGGCGGAAGCACGCACCGAGGGCACCGTGGTCAGCCTGTCCGATGGTATCGTCCGCCTGCACGGTCTGGCCGATGTCATGCAGGGTGAAATGATCGAGTTCCCCGGCAACACCTTCGGCATGGCCCTGAACCTGGAGCGCGACTCCGTGGGCGCCGTGGTGCTGGGTGACTACAAGCACATCAAGGAAGGCGACACCGCCCGCTGCACCGGTCGCATCCTGGAAGTCCCGGTGGGCGAGGCCCTGCTGGGTCGCGTGGTGAACTCCCTGGGCCTGGCCATCGACGGCAAGGGCGCCATCGAGACCAAGCACAGCTCCCCCATCGAAAAGATCGCCCCGGGCGTGATCGACCGCAAGTCCGTGGACCAGCCGGTGCAGACCGGTCTGAAGGCCATCGACGCCATGGTGCCGATCGGCCGCGGCCAGCGTGAGCTGATCATCGGCGACCGCCAGACCGGCAAGACCGCCGTGGCCGTCGACGCGATCATCAACCAGAAGGGTACCGGCATTAAGTGTATCTACGTGGCAGTGGGCCAGAAGGCCTCCTCCATTGCCAACGTGGTACGCAAGCTGGAAGAGCACGGCGCGATGGATCACACCATCATTGTCGCGGCCACCGCTTCCGACTCCGCCGCCATGCAGTACATTGCCCCCTACGCCGGTTGCGCCATGGGTGAGTACTTCCGTGACCGCGGCGAAGACGCCCTGATCATCTACGACGACCTCACCAAGCAGGCCTGGGCCTACCGTCAGGTCTCCCTGCTGCTGCGCCGCCCGCCGGGCCGCGAAGCCTATCCGGGTGACGTCTTCTACCTGCACTCCCGTCTGTTGGAGCGCGCCTCCCGCGTCAACGCCGAGTACGTGGAAGCCTTCACCAACGGTGAAGTGAAGGGCAAGACCGGTTCCCTGACCGCCCTGCCCATCATTGAGACCCAGGCGGGTGACGTGTCGGCCTTCGTGCCCACCAACGTGATCTCCATCACCGACGGCCAGATCTTCCTGGAAACCGACCTCTTCAACTCGGGTATCCGTCCGGCCATCAACGCCGGTCTGTCCGTGTCCCGTGTGGGTGGCGCGGCCCAGACCAAGATCATCAAGAAGCTGGGTGGTGGTGTGCGTCTGGCCCTGGCCCAGTATCGCGAGCTGGCTGCGTTCTCGCAGTTCGCCTCCGACCTGGACGAGGCCACCCGCAGACAGCTGGAGCGTGGCCAGCGCGTCATGGAACTCATGAAGCAGAAGCAGTACGCCCCGCTCTCCATTGCCGAGATGGGCTTCTCCCTGTATGCCGCTGAACAAGGCTACCTGGACGATGTGGAAGTGAAGAAGGTCGTGGACTTCGAACACGCCCTGCACGACTACCTGCGCTCCAGCCAGGCGGAACTGCTCGCCAAGATCAATGAGAAGGGCGACTACAGCGATGAGATCCAGGCCGGCATGAAGGCTGCCCTGGAAGACTTCAAGGCAAACCACAGCTGGTAACCGGGAGCTGACTTATGGCAGGCGCAAAAGAGATCCGCGGCCAGATCAAGAGTATCAAGAATACTCAGAAGATCACCAAGGCCATGGAGATGGTGGCCGCCAGCAAGATGCGCAAGGCGCAGGACCGCATGCTGGCGACCCGCCCCTATGCCGACAAGATCCGTCAGGTGATGGGGCACGTGGCGATGGCCCATGCCGAATACCGGCACCCCTACCTGGAGGAACGCGAGGTCAAGCGGGTGGGTATCATCGTCGTCTCCACCGATCGCGGCCTGTGCGGCGGCTTGAACATCAACCTGTTCAAGAAGACCGTGCAGACCATGACCGAATGGCGCAACAAGGGCGCGGAGATCGAGTTGTGCCTGATCGGCAACAAGGCGCTCGGATTCTTCCGGCGCCTTGGCGGCGAAGTCGTGGCCAATGTGGGCAACCTGGGCGACCGGCCCCGGTTGAATGACCTCATCGGCACCGTCAAGGTCATGCTGAATCACTACGACGAAGGTCGTATCGATCGGCTGATCCTGATGGAAAACGAGTTCGTCAACACCATGAGCCAGCAGCCCAAGGCCACCACCCTGCTGCCCATCGTGCCGACCGGCGAGCAGGAGCTCAAGCATCACTGGGATTACATCTACGAACCGGACACCGTGCCGGTGCTGGATACGCTGCTGACCCGGTACATCGAGTCGGTGATCTACCAGGCGGTGGTCGAGAACGTTGCCTGTGAGATGGCTGCCCGCATGGTGGCCATGAAGTCCGCCACCGACAACGCCGGGGATCTCATCCATGAGCTGCAGCTGGTCTACAACAAGGCCCGCCAGGCAGCCATCACCCAAGAGATCTCCGAGATCGTCGGCGGCGCCGCAGCGGTCTGAGGCCGACCCCGGTTCAAGATTTGAGAGACTAGAGGATTATCAACATGAGTGCTGGAAACATCGTTGAAATTATCGGCGCGGTGGTGGACGTTGAGTTCCCCCGTGACGCCGTGCCCAAGGTCTACGATGCCCTCATGGTGGAGGAGGTCGGCCTGACCCTGGAAGTGCAGCAGCAGCTGGGTGACGGTATCGTGCGTACCATCGCCATGGGTTCTTCCGACGGCCTGCGCCGCGGCATCAAGGTGACCAACAGCGGCAAGCCCATCTCCGTGCCCGTGGGCAAGGCCACCCTGGGCCGCATCATGGATGTGCTGGGCCAGCCGGTGGACAACGCCGGTGACGTCAAGGCCGATGAACACTGGTCCATCCATCGCGCGCCCCCCAGCTATGAAGAGCAGGCGGGCTCCACCGAGCTGCTGGAAACCGGCATCAAGGTGATCGACCTGCTGTGTCCCTTCGCCAAGGGCGGCAAGGTGGGTCTGTTCGGCGGCGCCGGTGTGGGCAAGACCGTGAACATGATGGAGCTGATCCGCAACATCGCCATCGAGCACTCCGGTTACTCCGTGTTTGCCGGCGTGGGCGAGCGTACCCGTGAAGGGAACGACTTCTACCACGAAATGAAAGACTCCAACGTGCTCGACAAGGTGGCCCTGGTGTACGGCCAGATGAACGAGCCGCCGGGCAACCGTCTGCGCGTGGCCCTGACCGGTCTGACCATGGCCGAATTCTTCCGTGACGAAGGCCGTGACGTGCTGATGTTCATCGACAACATCTACCGTTACACCCTGGCCGGTACCGAGGTGTCCGCACTGCTGGGCCGCATGCCTTCCGCCGTGGGTTACCAGCCGACCCTGGCCGAGGAAATGGGTGTGCTGCAGGAGCGCATCACCTCCACCAAGAAGGGTTCCATCACCTCCATCCAGGCCGTGTACGTGCCTGCGGACGACTTGACCGACCCCTCTCCGGCCACCACCTTTGCTCACCTGGACGCCACCGTGGTGCTGTCCCGTCAGATCGCCGAGCTGGGCATCTACCCCGCTGTGGACCCGCTGGACTCCACCAGCCGTCAGCTGGACCCGCTGGTCATCGGTCAGGAGCACTACGACACCGCCCGTGCCGTGCAGAACACCCTGCAGCGCTACAAGGAGCTCAAGGACATCATCGCCATCCTGGGCATGGACGAACTGTCCGAAGAAGACAAGCTGGTGGTGGCTCGCGCTCGCAAGATTCAGCGCTTCCTGTCCCAGCCCTTCTTCGTGGCCGAAGTGTTCACCGGCGCACCGGGCAAGTACGTGTCCCTCAAGGACACCATTCACGGCTTCCAGGCCATCGTCAACGGTGAGTACGATCATCTCCCCGAGCAGGCCTTCTACATGGTGGGCAGCATCGAAGAGGCCGTCGAGAAGGCGGAGAAGCTCAACAAGTAATCGGGGGCACCCATGGCTATGACGTTTCACGTCGACATTGTGAGCGCGGAGGAGTCCATCTACTCCGGTACGGCTCACATGCTGGTGGCGCCGGCAGAACAGGGCGAGGTGGGCATCCTGCCTCGTCACTCCCAGTTCGTGGCATTGCTCAAGCCCGGCGAGATCCGGGTGAAGGTGTCCGAGTCCGGAGAAGAGCATCACATCTTCATCTCCGGTGGTCTGCTGGAAGTGCAGCCCCATGTGGTGACTGTGCTGGCGGACACGGCCATCCGTGCCAAGGATCTGGACGAGGCCGAGGCCCTGGAAGCCAAGCAGCGGGCGGAAGATGCCCTGGCCAACCGCAAGGCCGACTTCGACTATGCCAAGGCACAGTCGGAGCTGATCGAGGCTGCGGCGCGCCTGCGCATGATCCAGAAGCTGCGCAAGAGCACCAACCAGTAAGCAGTACCCGGGAACACACGGTCATGCCGTCGGCATGGCCGTGTTTCCGTTTCCGCGCACAACCCAAGGCAGGACCTGCGGGTGACTATGGAAACCACCATCATCATCCTTGCCGCCGGGCAAGGGACACGCATGCGATCGGCACTGCCCAAGGTGCTGCATCCCCTGGGCGGACGCCCACTCCTTTCCCACGTGATCGAAACCGCGCTCTCACTCAGGCCCGAGCGGCTTGCGGTGGTCTATGGCCATGGCGGCGATCAGGTCCGTGAGCGACTGGCCGACGCCCCCGTCACCTGGGTGGAACAGCGGGAGCAGCGGGGTACCGGCCACGCCGTGGCCCAGGCCCTGCCGGTGGCCGGTCCCGATGACCGGGTGCTGATCCTCTACGGCGATGTCCCCCTGGTGGGTGCCGCCAGTCTGCAGGCCTTGCTGGACGGCCTGGACGACCACGCCCTGGCGGTGCAGTCCATGATCCTGCCGGATCCCACCGGCTATGGTCGCATCATCCGCGATGACCGGGGCAGGCCCCTGCGCATCGTCGAGCAGAAGGATACCGACACCGGCGAGCAGGCCGTGAACGAGGTCAACACCGGTTTCATGGCGGCCCGTCGCGCCGCCCTGACGGGATGGCTGAACCAGCTCTCGCCGGACAACGCCCAGGGTGAGCTGTATCTCACCGACTGCATCGGTCTGGCGGTGGCCGAAGGCGCTCCGGTGACCGTGATCCCGGCCACGGATGCCGATGAGTTCATGGGCATCAACGACCGGGTGCAACTGGCGGCCATGGAACGCCTGTATCAGCGGCGCCAGGCCGAGGCCCTGATGCGTGTCGGCGTCACCGTCATGGATCCCGCCCGGCTGGACATCCGCGGCACCGTCACCGCCGCTCGGGATGTCACCCTGGACGTCAACGTGATTCTGGAAGGCCATGTGGTGCTGGGCGAGGGGGCGCATATTGGTCCTCACTGCGTGTTGACCCATGCCCACGTGGGTCCTGGTGCGGTGATCCGCGCCCACAGCGTGATCGAGGATGCCCGCATCGGCCCTGGTTGCACCATCGGTCCCTTCGCCCGTCTGCGGCCCGGCACCGAATTGGACGACGGGGTGCATGTGGGCAATTTTGTTGAGATCAAGAAGAGCCGGGTGGGGCAGGGCAGCAAGATCAACCACCTGAGCTACGTGGGCGATACCCGAGTGGGCCGCCAGGTCAACATCGGTGCCGGCACCATCACCTGTAACTACGACGGGGTGAACAAGCACCAGACGGTGATCGGTGACCACGCCTTCATCGGTTCCAACACCGCTCTGGTGGCCCCGGTCACCATCGGTGAGGGTGCCACCATCGGCGCCGGCTCCACCATCAACCAGCCGGCCCCGCCGGGCCAGCTCACCCTGACCCGTGCCCCCCAGGAAACCCGCCCGGATTGGCAGCGGCCGGTGAAGAAGCGCTGAGTAGAAAACGCCCTTCTTCCCTCGTGGGAGAAGGGCCAGGGATGAGGGGGGGGAAGCCAAACCCTGCCACCCGGTCAAACCCACCCCTCACCCCAACCCCTCCCGAAAAGCGAGAGGGACCCGAAGACCAGCAGAGGCCAGCAGACCATGTGCGGAATCATCGGCGCCATCGCCCAGCGTGACGTAGAACCCATCCTGATCGAAGGCCTGCGCCGCCTGGAGTACCGCGGCTACGATTCCGCTGGTCTGGTGGTCCTGAACCCGGATGCCGGCCTGCAACGGGAACGGGCCGTAGGCAAGGTGGAAGCCCTCGCCCAGCGCCTGGCCGGTGACGGCCTGCGCGGCACCCTGGGCATCGCCCACACTCGCTGGGCCACCCACGGCAGCCCCACCGAATACAACGCCCACCCTCACATGAGCCGTGACCACATTGCCGTGGTCCACAACGGCATCATCGAGAACTACGCCGAGATCCGCGGCGAACTCAAGGCCAAGGGCTATGACTTCACCTCGGACACCGACACCGAAGTGATCGCCCACCAGATCATGGATTACTGCCGCCAGGGGATGGACCTGCTGGAATCAGTGCAGCGGGCGGTGACCCACTTCACCGGCGCCTACGCACTGGGCGTGATCGCCCGCGACCAGCCCGACCGCCTCATCGCCGTGCGCCAGGGCAGCCCGCTCATCATCGGCGTGGGCATCGGCGAGCACTTCATCGCCTCCGACATCCAGGCCATGCTGCCGGTGACCCAGCGCTTCATCTATCTGGAAAACGGTGATCTGGCGGAACTGCGCCGGGACCAGGTGCGGCTTTTTGATGCCGAACTGCGGCCGGTGGAACGCCCGGTCACCGAAAGCAGCCTCACCGCCGGCGCCGCCGACCGGGGCCGCTACCGGCACTTCATGCTCAAGGAGATCCACGAACAGCCCCGGGCCGTGGCCGAGACCCTGGAGGGCCGCCTGTCCGGTGACGGGGTGCTGGAAGGCATCCTGGGTCCTGACTCCGAGGCCCTGCTCAAGCGGGTGAAGTCGGTCCAGATCCTGGCCTGCGGCACCAGCTACCACGCGGGCATGGTGGCCGCCTACTGGATCGAGGGTCTGCTGGGTCTGCCTTGCCGGGTGGAAGTGGCCAGCGAATTCCGCTATCGCCGCCATGCCGTACTGCCCGACTGCCTGTTGCTGACCATCTCCCAGTCCGGCGAGACCGCCGACTCCCTGGCCGCCCTGCGGCAGGCACGGGAAGATGACTACCTGGGCTCTCTGGCCATCTGCAACGTGCCGGAAAGCTCCCTGGTACGGGAGTCCGACATGGTCCTTATGACCCATGCCGGGCCGGAGATCGGCGTGGCCTCCACCAAGGCCTTCACCACCCAGTTGGTGGCCCTGTTCCTGCTGGTCCTAGCCCTGGGCCGTCATCATGGCCTGGATGCCGCCCGCATCCGGCATTTCGTGGAACAGCTCCGCGCCCTGCCGGCGGTGATGGAAAAGGTGCTTCACCTGGACGCGCCCATCGAACGCCTGGCCATGACCCTGGTGGAAAAGCAGCACGCCCTGTTCCTGGGGCGGGGCTGCCACTACCCCATTGCCCTGGAAGGTGCCCTCAAGCTCAAGGAAATCTCCTACATCCACGCAGAAGCCTACCCCGCCGGCGAACTCAAGCACGGCCCCCTGGCCCTGGTGGACGGGGACATGCCCGTGGTGGTGGTCGCCCCCAACAACGCCCTGCTGGAAAAGCTCAAGTCCAACCTGGAAGAAGTTCGGGCCAGGGGCGGGCATCTGCTGGTCTTCACCGATGACGTGGAAGCCCTGGGTCACGACGGCGCCATCCAGAGCCTGGTGGTGCCGCCGGTGGACGACTGGCTTTCCCCCATCATCCACACCATACCCCTGCAACTGCTGGCCTATCACACCGCTGTGCTCAAGGGCACCGACGTGGACCAGCCCCGTAACCTGGCCAAGTCAGTCACGGTGGAATAGGGGGCGGCGTCTTCGGTCCTATTGTGTGGGATGAAACTTTATTTTCATCCCACAACCGTTGTCAGGATTGCGGGAATTGAAATCTGTCTGGCAGGTAGATACATATGTTGACACCTGTTTTCATGCCGA
Organism: Ectothiorhodospira sp. PHS-1; assembly: GCF_000225005.1. Taxonomy (NCBI): domain Bacteria; kingdom Pseudomonadati; phylum Pseudomonadota; class Gammaproteobacteria; order Chromatiales; family Ectothiorhodospiraceae; genus Ectothiorhodospira; species Ectothiorhodospira sp. PHS-1. Next base: position 45,644 of record NZ_AGBG01000017.1, read on the forward strand.
CTATGGTAGGCACATTGTGCGTCCATGGCGGTTGGCCGGGGGGGATATGCAAAGCCAAATCAAGCGTTGGGGAAACAGCGCGGCTGTGCGCCTGTCCAGCAAGATTCTGGCTCAAGCCAAACTGGACATTTCCAGCCCGATCACCATTGATGTGAAGGCCGGAAAAATTGTGATCGAGGCTGCCGAGAAGGCGCCGCGCAAGGTCAACCTTCCCTTCTCGGAAGCCGAGCTGCTGAAAGGGCTTGATGCCCATGGTGCTCACGCGGACGAGCTTGCCCGACCCTCCTCGGCCGAGGTGGGGGATTGATGGTTCAGTACGTTCCTGATCGAAACGATATTGTCTGGCTGGACTTCGAGCCCACCAAGGGCAAGGAGATCGGAAAATACCGACCCGCGCTGGTATTGTCATCCAGGCAGTACAACGGGCAGACTGGATTGCTGATCTGCTGCCCAATCAGCACAAGCATTCGCGGTACTGCCACCGAGGTTCCCGTGAGTAATCTGGACAAGCCTTCCGTAGTCGCGTCAAGCCTGATCCAGACCCTGTCCTGGAAAGACCGGAAAGCCGATTTCATCACCAAGGCCGAGAACGGCGTAATGGATCAGGTGCTGGTCCGCATTCTCCCCCTGATCGGGGCGGACAGCGTGATTGAGAAATTCGTTTCCTGACCCCGTTCGCAAAATCGGCCACCTACCCGGCGTGATCGGGCAGGAATTCTCCGTGAAAGCCGAAGGGCAGGGGGATGGGCAGGATGGCCCGCGCCCGTTCTTCCAGGGTGCGGGCATCCAGGATCAGCAGGTGACTGGTGCCGGCGGCGGCGTCCAGGATCACGCTCAGCAGCACGCCATCGTCCTCCTCGGTGGCACCGGGTCTGGGCACGAACACCGGTTCGCCGGGGTAGCCGTCGGCCTCGCTCCAGGTCAGGTGCGTGCCGCGTCCGACATCCAGCTTCACCAGTTCATCCATCAGCGCCCCGGGGACATGGTTGCCGGTTCCGTAGACGTAACGATAGTCCCGTCCACTGCATCGGGTGGCATGGATGCGCGGCAGCTCCAGGCCGCGTTCACCGAGCACGGTGCGGGTCGCGGTGCCCCGGCGGACATCCAGCGTGAAGCGCCATGCCTCGCCGCAGGCCGGCTCCGTCCAGCCCCGGCGCAGGGGTTCCAGGTACAGACGGCGGATGACGTCGGCATCCGGATAGGCGGCCAGATCCACCTGCAGCCGACCGGCCTGGTCCTCGAAGGCGTTGATGTGGTGAAAGGCAAAGCAGGGCTCACCCACGCAGGTGGCCAGGTGGGTGCCACGCTGCCGGTCGAAAACCTGGAAGCGGGTACCAAGCTCCGGTAGCCAGCGGAAGTTTTCGATGAACGGCCGGCCCGTGATCAGCATGTCCAGGGGCGTGACCACCAGCGGAAATTCGCTCAAGATCAGGTGGTGACGGGTGAGGGCGAAGCTGTGCATGTAGGCGGGGGTCTTCACCGGCAACCGGGCGATGATCCGGCGCCGACGCGTGCCGGCGGGGATGCGGAACAGCAGGTATTCGCTGTTGAGGGCGAACCGTATCCCGAAGCCGTAGAGATCCCCGCCGTGGCTGTCCGCCATGGGGTGGGCCGTGCTCAGGTGCAGCTCGGTGGTGTCGGTGAAGGGCAGGGCGCCCCGTGTCTCCAGGGTGTCCGGATCGAAGGCCGTCGGGACGGGCGTTTCGGTCAGGCACACGGTCTGACCGGCCATGAGGGCAATGTTCACGTTGGTGTTGTCCGTGAGGACGGGATGCGCCAGTCCTCGCAGGCGTTTGAGCAGGGAACGATGGGTGTCGGTGGCGAATCCTGAACCCTGGATACGTCCGTTGTGCCGGGCCTGTTCCAGGGTGCGAGTGGCCAGATGCCGGTTGCGAAACCCCACGCGCCCGCCTCGCAGGGTGAAGGACTGCAGCATGGCCAGCCCGTCGAACCAGTGACGGCAGTGGTAGTCGCCGGTCTCGAACAGGCCTGGACCGTTGCGCAGCAGCACCCCCTCCAGCCAGTCGGGCAGGTGTCCGCGCAGGGGCAGGGCGTCCTGATCCACCTCCCGGCCCTGGGACGTGACGCCCAGGTGATAGCCAACCCTTGCTGCCGTCATATCAAGCTCCCGTTCCGCCAACTGTCAACGCGAAAGAACCCGGATTTACTAAGGTTACATCGCCATCAGGATGCATGAGGGTTAGAATGGTTCTACACGATTTCCGCAAATGAATGAATCCCGGAGGTGACCGTGCCGACCGAATCGCAACCTCGCCTTTACTATGACGCCTCCTGTGGGCTGTGCCGGAAGGAAATCAACAAACTGCGTCCCCGTCTGGAGCCGCGGGTCCGGCTGATCGACATCAGCGCCGCCGATTTCCGGCCGCCCGAGGGCTATTCACTGGAAGCCCTGCTGACCCGCATCCATTATTTCGACGGTGAACGGATGCGGGTGGGCTTTGCCGCCACCCTGGGTTACTGGCGCGCGGCGGGCATGGGCAGGACCGCCGCCCTGTTGAGTCTGCCGGGGCTTTTCCATTGCGGTGACTTTGCCTACAACCAGTGGGCCAAATGGCGCCGCAGACACAGCAGTCAGTGTACGATCTGAAGATCATGCCCGCACCCGGTTCCTCCCATGAGTTCAATCCTGAATCCCGCCGTTCCCGCCTGGCTGAACCTGTTTCGCCGCGCCCCCGTCGTCGATGACACCACCCGTGCCTGGATCCGGGACGTTCACGCGTGGGCCATGGCGCAGCAGGATGACCTGCGTCCCCTGGACCAGGCCCACCTGGTCATGCCCATCCGCGAACATTTTCCGGCCCAGGTACAGTCACCCCACGAGGCCGCCGTGGCCACTTTTACCGCCATTCGCCGCCATGCCGGGCTTGAAGCGGTGCCGATGCGGCTGGTGCCGGCCGGTGACGGTACACGGTTTCCGGCGATACCCAGCGAGGCGGAGCCGCTGGTGCTTGAGTACGACCCGTTTTTGTGGACGAACCGTCAGGCTCTGGTGGCCCAGTTGGCCCGGGATCTGGCCGGATGGTGGATGTACACGCGTGCCCGACCGGCACCGGCCCAGGAGGGCAACGAGGCCCACGTGGCGGAGCTGGTCGCGGTCTGGATGGGATTCGGGATCTTCCTGGCCAACACCGCCTTCATCAGCCGGGTGGGTGGATGCGGCAAATGCGCCGGTCCGGCCATCGACCGGTCCGCCTCGCTGGGGCGCCCGGAGATCGCCTATGCCCTGGCCTGTTTCTGCCGCGACAGGAAGATTGCGCCCGGCGAGGCCAGATCCTTTCTGGAGCCCCCGTTAAAGGGGCTGTTCCGCCAGGCGTTGCGGCTGGTGTAGGGAAGACGATCTCTCACAGCGGCCACACCACCAGCAGCAGGGGTATCGAGACCGCCACCACGATGATCTCCAGGGGCAGGCCCAGCTTCCAGTAGTCGCTGAAGCGAAAACCGCCCGGACCGAGGATCAGGGTGTTGTTCTGATGGCCGATCGGGGTGAGGAAGGCGCAGGAGGCGCCGATGGCCACTGCCATCAGGAAGGCGTCGGGACTCACGCCCAGGGCGGCGGCGGTGCCGATGGCAATGGGACACATCACGGCGGCGGTGGCGGCATTGTTCATCAGGTCGGACAGGAACATGGTGACCACCAGGATCAGCGCCAGCCCGACAACGGCATGACCCTGCGCCACGTTCTCGATCAGAAGGCGGGCAATCAGGTCCGCCGTGCCGGTGGCCTCCATCGCCCCCGCCACCGGGATCAGGGCACCCAGCAACACGATCACCGGCCAGTCGATGGCATCGTACACCGCTCGCGGCGGCACGGTGCGCAGGGCCATGGAAGCCAGCACCCCGATGGCAAAGGACACTGCCGCCGGCAGCAGCCCGAAGGCGGCACCGCCGACCGCGAACAGCATGATCAGGCTGGCCTCCCAGATCTTGCGCTTGTTGGGGATGCGCAGCTCCCGCTGGGCCAGGGGCACGCAGGCATTGTCGGAGGCAAACTCCGAGATGGACTCGGGCGGACCCTGCATCAGCAGCAGGTCGCCCGACTGGATCGCCATCGAACGCAGCCGCTTCATCGAACGCTTGCCCTCCCGGGACAAGGCCAGCAGGTTCACTCCGTAGCGCGTGCGCAGGAGGATGTCGCTGGCCGAGCGTCCGGACAGGGGCGAGTTGGGCAGTACCGCCAGTTCCATCAGCACGATGTCACCGGATTTCAGCGGGGCTTCGGCGGCCTCGATGTCATCACCGTCGCCGTCGTCCCGTTTCCGGGGCGTGTCCGCATCCTTGCCTTTTTTGTCCTTGGCCGCGGCGGTATCGGCCTTTGCATCCGCTTCGGGGATCTCGTCCTTCTCGGGCTTGACCTCCTCTTCCAGCTTCAGGCCGAGGATGGACAGCACATCGGTCAGCGCGTCGGCCTCGGCCTCGATCATCAGGATGTCGCCGGCATGCACCTTGCGCCACGAATTGGCGGCGATGATGCGCACCTCCCTCTGCACCAGGCCGATGATCTGGGCATCGACATCGGCGAGCGCATCCTCGATCTCCCGCAGCCGCATACCCGCGGCCTTGCTGTCTTCCAGGACGCGCACCTCGGTGATATAGGCGCCGGATTCGAAGCCCTCGATGCCTGACTGCTTGCGTGCCGGCACCAGTCGCCAGCCGATCAGGGCGACGAACAGCACACCCGCCAGTGCGACGGCCAGCCCGATCGGCGTGAAGTCGAACATGGCAAAACTGCCCAGCCCGGTTTCGGCGCGAAAACCGGAGACGATGAGATTGGGCGGGGTGCCGATCAGCGTGGTCATGCCGCCGAGAATGGTGCCGAAGGCCAGCGGCATGAGCACCTGTCCGGGGGTGAGTTCGAGTCGCTGGGACAGATGGATCGCCACCGGCATGAGCAAGGCCATGGCCCCCATATTATTCATGAACCCCGACAGGAAGGCCCCCAGGCCCATCAGCGCCATGAGGCTGAGCATGCGTCCGGACTGGGCCGGCAACACGGTGCGCGCCAGCACGTCCACGGCCCCCGAAGTCTGCAGGCCGCGACTGAGCACCAGCACGCAGGCAACCGTGATCACCGCCGGGTGGCCGAACCCGGCGAAGGCATCGCGGGCGGGCACCAGGCCCACCACCACGCAGGCCAGCAGGGCACCGGCCGCCACCATGTCGTGGCGCCAGCGTCCCCACAGGAACATGGCGACCGTTGCGGTCAGGATGGTCAGAATGAGCCATTGATCCTGTGTCATCACTCGTCATTCGCCCTGGAGCATCACGGGTTCACGCGTCATTCCCGCGAAAGCGGGAATCCATCCAGTGGCCACGATTAAAGGGGGCCGCCACCCTGGCGCCAGTTATACACCATCACCACCACCCCGATCATCAGAGCCACATTCACACCGACCCGCGGCAGCGTGCCATGCCGACCGATCCGATAGATGGCAAAGCCATAGGCAATGGCGGCAGCCAGACCCACCACCCCCGCCAACAGCAGAAACACCATCGAGCCCGCATGGGCCTGGGCCCCGGGGTTGGCCTGGACCAGCGACTTCAGCGTGAGCCCGGCCACCAGCACGAACACCCACTGCGACAGCAACCTACTCTCAATGTAGTAAAAGCCCTGATCGAAGGGATTGTTGAACTGGCGCACCGGAAAACGATGGAAAAGAAGCGACATGTTCGACGCCTCCCGGATGGGGAAGAAGAACAACGCCAGCCCGGCCGCGATCAGCGCCCCCATCCAGAGATCCCTGATTGCGCCGCTTTGCAGAATCAGGATCTGCAGGATGGCGCCGAGCAAAAGGAAGGGTACCGGCGAGTAGTAGCAGGCCAGTTCCGCGTGGCAATGGGTACACTCGAACCGGTTGGCCGCGGAGTGGGGCCATCTGCCCCAGACATGCAATAGCACGGTGGGGAAAAAGATGGTCTTCCGTTTGCAGGCAGGGCAGGTGAAGAGCATGAGGCACCGGATCGGAGGCGTGGGATGAAGCTCGGAAAAGAGATTAACCGACAAACATGCTTTCGGGATATCGGCAGCCCACTCTCCAGCTGCCGAAAGCACATGGCCATGATCGCCGTGTGCTCCCGAGATTCCTCAAACTATCCGGATTGCCAGACCCTCATCACCGTGCCATCAGAGCGAATACCCCCCATCCAAGATACTCACGCGTGTATGCGACGTGGCGCCTGGGGGCTTCATTCAGCTGGGATCGAATCTCTTGTGCAAAGTCGTCATCGGGATTCGCTTCAAGCCACCGGCGCATGGTGAGCCATTTGGCCGCCTCGTATCGGTCCCAACCTTCCTGATCCGCCAGAACCATTTCCACTACGTCGTAGCCGAGCTCGTCAAAAGACGCAACCAGCTCAGGGAGCCCATGAAGGTCCGAGATAGAATTGGCAAAGCACTTCTTGGCAACCTCTTCCGACGGCGGTAACTGACGCCAATAGGGTTCACCGATGAGGATGATTCCGTTGCTGTTGAGACTCTTTTCCAAAAGCTCAATGGTGCCGGCAACTCCGCCACCAATCCATGTGGCACCGACACACGCAGCCACATCGCACTTGATGTCGGCGACATAGCCGGCAGCATCGCCATGAATGAATTCCACTTTATCGGTGACACCGAGTTCTTCAGCGCGGAGTTTCGCTTGCCGGCTGAACAACTGGCTCATATCGACACCGATGCCGGTAATCCCGAAGTCCCGTGCCCAAGTGCAGAGCATTTCGCCCGAACCGCTGCCGAGATCGAGCAGGCGAGTTCCGGGTTCAAGGCGCAACACAGCGCCGAGGGTGGCGAACTTTTCTGGCGTGAAAGGATTATGAATGCGGTGAGCACTTTCGGTAATGTTAAAGATACGTGGGATATCCAATGTGGAAAGCCTCTTTAACGAACATGAATGAATGCCGGCATGGTTCAACGCCAGCGGGAACGGGGGTGCCGAAGGAGTGCTGCAACCTGGATTGGTGTCCCTGTGAGAATCGAGCTGAATGGTAGTCGAACTGAGGTCTTACTGAAAGAGCCGGAATGAGCAATGCTCAGTAATGGCTGAGACACGGTGAAGGCCCGAACCTCCGGCAACGAGAGAGACCCGCATGCGGGGTGTTGTGGAGGCCGGGGGAGAAAAACCCCCGGCTATCCGATTGGGCTGCATTTTCAGTACCACAGATCATCGTCCATTTATGGGGCATTGGATTTTCTGTGCGTTCTCGATCCAGTCCAGCGTAGCGTTGTGAAGAATATGACTCATCTCAAGCTCATTCTTCAATGTCACAGCATACACAGCCACATCGCGCCAAGTTTCTCCTTCAAGTCTTGGAACTGGCCCAGGCCGTTCAAGCAGCGGGTGATCCGAATCAACGCAGAATGCTGACCATGAGTATTGCTGCGCCTCTGCTTCAATTTTCCTTAGGTGCGCCTTAGTGAGTGATTCTTGTTCAAGAACTTCCTTAGCCCAAAATTCAAGCTCTGAACTTGTGGGTCCTAGATCTTTGAGCACATCCACCGCCATACGGACAAGTTCAATTTGCCGCCCAGTTTCTGAGAGTTGCGCTTGATAGGACCATCCGAAATACGCGATAACCACAGGCACCAGCACGGCCGCAGCAATCTTTGCAATTGCTTCTGCTATATCCAGCGTATCTCTATCTTCTCGTAGTTTCATGACGCCCAACGACCAAGCTGTGCGGCGCAAACGAAGCGCAGCGTAGTTTGCGTCCGAACGAGCGACTTGTTAGGGGCGAATTGCAAGAATATGCAATCTCTTGATCTCGCCATTCTGAAATTCAAGTTTCCCCACCACCTTTATTTCCCGCGCTTTCGCCATTGCCAAAGAGTAAGGGTCATCAATGATTTTACCCGATGGGTCAGCCACAGATCCTGGAATCCGTTTTTCCTCTCCATGCCGAGAAAAGCGCACTTTGCATGTTGCATTCTCTTTATCGAATTCAGTAATGAACACATGAAACTCCTCTTCATCACCAAGCTCTATAGGCTCTTCTTCTAGAATTCTGCGCTTTCTCTCAGGATTTATAAGTAATGGAGAGTATTCGTTGCGCCCTATTTGCAGCGTTTCACATGTGATATTTACTGGCGCAACGGCTTGCTTTAGAGCCGGATGAAGATCATCGGCCATTTTTTCGATGAGTGAGAGCATCTTCATGACAACAAGCCGATCACGCATACCGCTTTCCATTATTTGGCTCTCAAGTGCGAGAAGGCGCTTTTCGGCTTCTGTTGGTTCTTTGCTCTTTTTCGCAACAATATAGGCGACGATCGCTGCTACGACAGAACCAGCAAAACCTTGAAATATAGGATGTTGTGATACCGCCTTAATGAACGCCAGAAGCTCAAAACACTTTGCTTGGGGCTCTTTCGTAACAACCCGAATCTGATGCGAATCGTAATGAAACCGATATTCGCCCGTTACGACGAAATTGGCACATACAGAGATGATTCGCGACACTCCAATCAATGACTCACCAAGAAGGCCTAGCTCGATCTCGTGTTCTACGGCATCGATTCCTTCGTACCGCACCGGAATAGGCTCCATCAGACCATCAGCCATTGTTGACTCCCTTTGTAGCCCCTAACAGAGATTAGACAGAGTCGGCCTTTCCCAGGAAAGACAGACTCTTCCATATCGGTGATATACAGAATAAATCCTCGCCATCTGCCACCCCCATCCGGGCACCAGACACCCCCTGGCCCCAGCCAGCCCCGCATGTAAACTCACGAATCAATGAAAGGAAACCCAAAGAAAAACCCACCGCCGAAGCCCACCCGCTTCACCGGCACGGTCCCATCGCCACCCGGGGCGGGTGGCGGGAAGATGCGTCAGCACACAGTTGGCCGGTATTGCACCGGCCCTGTTGATCTCCATGCCTCCGGCTCCTTGCCGAAAATCCACACTGCTACCAAGGCTAGTTCATTTTGTGACGATTTTCACGCCTCCACCGGCTCCAGCAATTCCATCAGCAGTTGTGCATGGGCGCGTCTGAGGTCTTTCAGGCTGGCCTGGGTGGCTTTTTCTCCAAAGATCATCCGTGTGATGGCGGCGTACAGGGCCGGGGCCATGAGTAGTTCCGCCTGCTGGGTGAGGGGGCTGTGGCGTACGAGGCCCCGGGCGCGGCAGTGCTCCAGCATGGTCTTCTGTTCCTTCAGATAGATGTCCAGCACCTCGCGGCGCCAGTAGTCCACCAGGTGGGGGGCGCGGTGGCTCTCGGTGATCAGCAGGCGCAGGGCGGCGATGAAATCCGGGTCGGTAACCCGGTCGTAGGTGTGTGCAATGAAGGCGTCCACCACCTCCGCCAGGGTGTCACCATCGTCCAGCATCCATTTGCGGTTGTTGAAACTGGGACTGAGCACCTTGAACAGCAGGCTCTCGAAAATCTGGTCCTTGCTCTTGAAGTGGGCGTAGAGGCCGCCCTTGGACAGACCGGCCCGGGCGGCGATGTCATCCATCCGGGTGGCGGTGAAGCCTTTCTCCGAAAACTCGATCAGGGCCGCTTCGATGATCTGCCGCATGCGTTCTTCGGCGGCGAGGCGGCGGCGTCTGGCGGGAGGCCGGGGGGCGACGGTGCTGGACATGATGACTTTCCGGTTGCCGGTATGGGGGGCGCGCGTTCTTCAGGCCATGCGCCCCAGGGTCTTGCGGAAGCGGGCCAGGGAAACGCTGAAGAGTACCGTACCGATCAGGAGCAGGAACAGGCACTGGGGCCAGATCACGTCCAGGCCGGCGCCCCGGTAGAGGATGGCCTGGCCCAGTTCCACGAAGTGGGTGGTGGGGGCCACCAGCATCACCTGTTGCACCAGCTCGGGCATGCTTTCCCGTGGCGTGATGCCGCCGGAGAGCATCTGCAGGGGCAGCAGCACCAGGACCATTAGCATCCCGAACTGGGGCATGTTGCGGGCCAGGGTGGCCATGAAGATGCCCATGGAGGTGGTGGCGAACAGGTGCAGGGCGGCGCCCAGCAGGAACAGGGACACCGAGCCCTGGATGGGCACGCCCAGCAGGCCCCGCACCACCAGGAACAGGGACGCCGTGGCGGCCAGCAGGACCACCAGGCCCATGGACCAGATCTTGGCCAGCATGATTTCACCGGGGGTGACCGGCATCACCAGCAGGTGTTCCACCGTGCCGTGCTCCCGCTCCCGGATCAGGGCGGCGCCGGTGAGGATGATGGAGAGCAGGGTGACGTTGTTGATGATCTGCATCAGGGCGCCGAACCAGACCTCGTCAAGGCCGGGGTTGAAGCGGGCGCGCAGTGCCAGATCCACCGGTGGCCCCGTGGCGTCACGGTAGCGCTGCACGAATTCCTGCACCTCCGCCATGACGATTTGCTGGATGTAGGTGTTGCCGATGAACGCCTGGCTCATGCGGGTGGCGTCCACGTTGAGCTGGATGTCCGGCGAGCGTCCGGCCAGCACGTCCCGCTGGAAGTTGGGCGGGATGTTGAGCACGAAGGTGTAGCGTCCGGCGTCCAGGCCCGGGTCCATCTCGGCCCAGGTAATCAGCGCCGGTCGCTCGAACATGGGTGGATAGAAGGCCGAGGCGATGCGGGCGGACAGGGGGGACTGGTCCTCGTCGACGATGGCGATGGCGGCCATGTTGATGCCGGAGGGGAGGGCGGTGGCGGCGGTGTACACCGAGATGGTGACGGTGTAGAGGATCAGGACCAGCATGATCGGGTCCCGCAGGAGGCTCCACAGTTCCTTGACGCCCAGGCGATGGATGTTCATGAGGCGGCGCATGGTCAGCGCTCCTGCTTTTTCAGCAGCAGGATGGACAGCCCCATGATCACCGGCACCGCCAGCAGCATGGGCCAGAAGATGGCGTACAGGTCGCTCAGGCCAAGGCCCTTGCTGAAGATGCCCCGGGTGATGAGGAGCATGTGGGTGGCCGGGTAGATCTCGCCGATGAAGCGGCCGGCGCCTTCCAGGGAACTCACCGGGTGGATCATGCCGGCAAACTGGATGGCGGGGATCAGGGTGCCGATCATGGCCAGGAACATGGCGGCCACCTGGCTGCGGGTGACGGTGGAGGCCAGCAGGCCCATGCCGGTGGAGATGATGCTGAAGATGAGCACCGCCAGCAGCAGGGTGGGGAAACTGCCGGTGACGGGCACGCCGAACAGGGTCACTGCCAGCAGGGCCATGAGCAGGAAGTTGACCATGGCCAGGGCCACATAGGGGATCTGCTTGCCCAGCAGGAATTCGACGCGGGTGACCGGGGTGACGTAGAGGTTGGTGATGGAGCCCATTTCCTTTTCCCGCACCACCGACAGGGCGGTGAGCATGGCCGGCAGCATGAGCAGCAGCAGGGGGATGACCGCCGGTACCATGGCGGGCAGGCTGCGCACGTCCGGGTTGTAGCGGAAGCGGGTTTCGATCCCGGCGACGGGGGTGGCCGCGGCGGTGCCCAGGCGCAGGGCCTGTTGTTCCAGCAGCCATTGCCGGTGGATGCCCAGGACATAGCCGCGGACGGTCTCCGCCCGTCGCGGCATGGCGCCGTCGATCCACATGCCGATCTCCACCGGATGACCCCGCAGCAGGTCACGCCCGAAGCCGGGCGGGATCTTGATGGCCAGGGTCAGTTCGCCGTTGACCATGCGTCGGTCCAGGTCGGCGTAGTCCCGGATCGGGGGCCGTTCGTTGAAATAGCGGGAGCCGGACAGGTTCAGGGTGTACTGCTGGCTGAGGGTGCTCTGGTCATGGTCGAGCACGGCGTACTGCAGGTCTTCCACGTCCAGGCTGATGCCGAACCCCATGATCACCATGAGGATCAACGAGCCCAGTAGGGCCAGGGAGGCCCGGACCGGATCGCGGCGCAGTTCCAGGGTTTCCCGCCACAGGTAGCTGATCATCCGTTGCGGACTGAACCGGGGGCCGCGGTTGCGCGCGGAGGCGGGGGGCGGTTGCGGCGTGGGTGGGGGCTCGTGGCTGTCGTCCTCCGTGGCTTGATCGGTGCCCGCGCCGGCCTCGATCAGGTAGTCGATGAAGGCCTGTTCCAGGCTGTCGGCGCCGCGTTTTTCCACCAGCCGGGCGGGCACGTCGCTGTCCAGCACCTTGCCGGCATGCATCATGGACATGCGGTCGCAGCGTTCGGCCTCGTTCATGAAGTGGGTGGAGATGAAGATGGTGACCTTGTCCCGCCGGGACAGGTCGATGAGCAGGCGCCAGAAATTGTCCCGGGCGACGGGGTCCACCCCGGAGGTGGGTTCGTCCAGGATCAGCAGTTCGGGGCGATGGACCATGGCCACTGCCAGGGAGAGCCGTTGTCGCATCCCCAGGGGCAGTTTTTCCGGCAGGCTTTTGCGTACGTCTTCCAGGTCAAAGCGCTGGACCATCTCGTCCACCCGGGCGGTGATCTCTGTCTCGGGTACCTGGAACAGGCGGGCATGCAGCACCAGATTCTGCTGCACCGTCAGTTCCCCATACAGGGAGAAGGCCTGGGACATGTAGCCCACCCGGCGGCGGGTGTCGATGTCCCGCGGGTCCACCTGGTGCCCGAACAGCCAGGCCTGGCCATCGCTGGGGGGGAGCAGGCCGGTGAGCATCTTCATGGTGGTGGTCTTGCCGCAGCCGTTGGAGCCCAGAAAGCCGAAGATCTCCCCTCGGCGGATGCGCAGGCTCACCTGGTCCACAGCGACGAAGTCACCAAAGCGCATGGTCAGATCCCGGGCCTCGATGGCCACGTCGCGTGCTTCCTCGTCTTCCAGAGGCGGGATGCGTACCGGCTCGTGGCCCCGTGTCTTTTCCTCGGGCAACAGCTTGATGAAGGCTTCTTCCAGGTGTTGGCTGCCGGTGTTGGCCAGCAGGGCCGCCGGGGTGTCCGTGGCCAGAATCCGGCCCTCGTCCATGGCTACCAGCCAGTCGAAACGCTGGGCCTCGTCCATGTAGGCGGTGGCCACCAGTACGCTCATCTGCGGGCGATCCTTGCGGATGCGGGTGATCAGGTCCCAGAACTGGGCGCGGGCCAGGGGATCGACGCCGGTGGTGGGCTCGTCCAGGATCAGCAGGTCGGGATCGTGGATCAGGGCGCAGCACAGGCCCAGTTTCTGTTTCATGCCGCCGGAGAGCTTGCCCGCCGGGCGGCTCAGGAAGGGCTGCAGGCCGGTGCTGCCGGTGAGGTCGTCGATGCGGCGGCGGCGTTCGGGGGCGTCGTGGCCGAACAGGCGGGCGAAGAACTGCAGGTTTTCTTCCACCGACAGGGTGGGGTAGAGGTTGCGCCCCAGTCCCTGGGGCATGTAGGCGATGCGGGGGCAGACCGCCTCCCGGTGACGGCGGTCGGCCATGTCGCCGTCCAGGACCGTGATCTGTCCTGTCTGCATGGCCCGGGCGCCGGCCAGCAGGGCCAGCAGGCTGGACTTGCCCACCCCGTCCGGCCCGATCAGGCCCACCATGCGGCCGGCGGGGATCTCCAGGTCGATATCCCGCAGGGCGATGACCGGGCCGTAGCCCAGCCCCACCCCTTGCAGCCGGGCAACCACGGGGGCGGCGTTCATCAGCGGGGTACCCGGGCGACGAGCGAGTCAGGCCAGGGGGTTTGCGGGTCCAGTTTCACCCAGACCATGCCGGGCACGCCGGTCTTCACCTGGGTGAGGTGCTGTTGCAGCAGTTCCCGGTCGATCTGGGCCCGCACCCGGAACATGAGTTTCTGGCGTTCGGAGGCGGTTTCCACGGTCTTGGGGGTGAACTGGGCGGTGCTGGCCACGAAGGAGATGTGGGCGGGAATCACATATTGGGGGGCGGCGTCCAGAATGATGCGGGCCTCGCTGCCCAGGGCCACCCGGCCGGCCTGCTCGGTGGGCAGGAAGAAGGTCATGTACACGTCGCTCAGGTCCACCAGATTGAGCACCCGGCCGCCGGACCCCAGCACCTCACCTGGCTGGGCCACCCGAAACTGCACCCGGGCGTCCCGGGGGGCGGTGAGCTGGCTGTCCTGGATGTCTGCCTCGATGCGGGTGATGGTGGCGGCGGCGGCGGTCACGCCCGATTCGGCACCGGTGACCTGGGCCTCGGCGGCGGCGATGGCGGCGCGTACGGCCTCCGCCTGGGCCTTGGCTGCATCCACCGCCGCGCGGGTGCTCTGGGTGCGGGCGCGATCGTCATCCAGGATCTGTTCCGAGATGGCGCCCCGCTGGGACAGGCTCTCTGAGCGGACCAGCCGGCGCTGGGCGGCGTCCAGCTCGCTTTCCCGCTGCACCACCAGGGCCTGGGCGGCGGCCAGGTCGCTGCGGCGCAGGGCCACCTGGGCCTTGGCGCTGAGCACCGTGGTGAGTGCCTGCTGGTGATGAGCGCGAGCCTCGGCCAGTTGGGCTTCCTGGGAGCGGGTGTCCATCTGCGCCAGTACCTGTCCGGTGGTGACGAAATCCCCTTCTTCCACGAAGATCTCCGCCACGCGCCCCGGCATCTTGGTGGACACGTCGATCTCGGTGGCCTCGATGCGGCCGTTGCCCGAGGCAAGACCCGGGTGGGTGGCGCCGTCCTGATACTGCATCCAGGCGTAGAACGTGCCGGCGGCAACCACCAGAACGGTGGCGACAATACTCAATGTCTTGAGAGGGGGGCGCATGATGCAGACCTGTGTGGCGTTGCAGGGGGTACCTTGGTGAGTGTGGCACGCTGCGTTGCCCCCGGGTCTTGATCTGTATCACGTTAAAAACCGACTGGTCGGTTTTTAACTGGGCCGGACCGAGGGCTTCAGCCGCCCCGGCGCCGGAACCGGCTGGATTTCTTGAGTTCGCCGAGGATCATCCGCTCCAGTCCGTCCAGGTCCTCGCTGCGTACCTGGGCCACGTCGCTGATCCAGGCGGTGGTCTCATTTCGTTTCTTGCTGAAGTAATCGAGGATGAACTGCTCCGACAGGAGCATGAAGCGGATCGCCTGGGCCGGGTCGACCTGCAGGAATGGGTTGCGGGCGATCTGCATGGCGGACGATTCCTGCTGCTGGCAGTAGCGGTTGAGCAGGGCGTAGAGGGCCATGCGGGCGTCGGACTGGCCGATGGGCAGGTTGTTTCGGGTTCGCGGGTGCAGGGCGGCGTCCACCAGGGCATCCAGCCACAGGGTCAGCTGGTTTTCGGAAATGCTCACCTCGCGGGCGCGTTGTTCCGCCACCAGGGCGCTGATGCGGGACTGCAGGTGTTCGGCCTGATGATTGGTCTGGTTTTTCTTGACCGTGCGACGCCACAGGGTCTGGGTCTGTTCCAGCTCCGTGCGCAGGTGTTCGATCTGTTGTCGGAGTGTCTCGGCCTGATGGTCCAGTCGGCTGACCTGCTGGAGCTTGTCGTGCATCTCGTGCTGCACGATGTCCAGCCGCACACGAAAGTAGCGGCTGAGCAGGTTTTCGATGCGCTCACTATGCTGATGGAGCTTGACGATCGCCTGCCGGATCGTTTCCGCGTGTTCTCCGTCGGCGGACTGGTGTCGAAGGAGCTGGGCGGCCATGCTGGCATCGCTGTTTTCCGCCCGCACGTCCAGCAGCAGGGCGTTCAGCGCACGGATGGCCTGACCCAGCCGATCCAGCAGGATCGGTTCCTGATCGGCCTGCCAGCGGCCATGCAGGCGTTCCAGATCTTCCAGTTTGTAGTGGAAGATCTTCACGTTGGCGGTATTGCCCGTCAGCCTGGATTTGTCCAGGGCGGCCATCACTTCGTCGCCGTAACGCGCCTGCAAGTCCAGGCGACGTTCCAGGTGATGGGCGTTGGCCGCCAGGATGAGGCTTTCCAGGGCGCGCCGGGAGTAGAGCGGGGCCTCTTCCACCAGATCTAGGGGGATGTTTTCGGGCAGCTTTTCCGGGGGCAGGCGGGCCAGTTCCTCCGGCGAGAGCGAGGTCACCAGCTTCCTGAACACCTCCATGGGGATGGCGGGTTGACGCGTTGCCGGAGGGATCATGGCGCGGGCCGCGTGCGGGACGGGGACGCCTAGGCGTCCCCGCGTCCCAGGACGGGGGTCTGCAGTTGCCGGGCGAAGTCCAGCATGCGTTGGGTGGAGCGCAGGGCGCCCTCGCGCACGGACTCGTCCACCTGGACTTCATTGCCGCCTTGTTCCAGTACCTGGAGCAGGTTGTGCAGGCCGTTCATGGCCATCCAGGGGCAGTGGGCACAGCTACGGCAGGTGGCGCTGTGGCCGCCGGTGGGGGCTTCGATGAAGGTCTTGTGGGGGGCCGCCTGGCGCATCTTGTAGAAGATGCCGCTGTCGGTGGCGACGATCAGGGTGGGGTGGGGCAGTTCTCGGGCCGCCTTGATCAGCTGGGAGGTGGAGCCCACGGCGTCGGCCTGGGCGATGACCCCGGCGGGGGATTCCGGATGGACCAGCACGGCGGCTTCCGGGTGGGCCTTCTTGAGGTCGTCCAGGCCGCGGGTGCGGAATTCGTCGTGGACCACGCAGGTGGCATCCCACAGCACCATGTCGGCGCCGGTGGTTTCACGGATGTAGTGTCCCAGGTGCCGATCCGGCGCCCACAGGATCTTCTTGCCCTGGGCCTTGAGGTGTTCCACCAGCTTCACGGCGATGCTGGAGGTGACCACGTAGTCGGCGCGTGCCTTCACCCGGGCGGAGGTGTTGGAGTAGACCACGACGGTACGGTCGGGGTGGGCGTCGCAGAAGGCCTCGAACGCATCCGCCGGGCAGCCCAGGTCCAGGGAGCATTCCGCTTCCAGGGTGGGCATGAGCACGGTCTTTTCGGGGCTGAGGATCTTGGCGGTCTCGCCCATGAAGCGGACCCCCGCCACCACCAGGGTGGAGGCCGGGTGTTCCTGGCCGAAGCGGGCCATGTCCAGGGAGTCGGAGACGCAGCCGCCGGTTTCCTCGGCGATTCGCTGCAGGTCTTCATGGACATAGTAGTGGGCGACCAGCACGGCATCCCGTTCCTTGAGCAGGGTCTTGATCCGCTCGATCACCGCGTCGCGCTCGGCGCCGGTGAAGCGGGGCATGTGACTCTCCACCCAGGCGGTTTCGGGTACCTGAAAGTGGCGGAGGGGTTGTGCGGTGACTGCGGTCATGAATCTTGAATCCCCTTGGGCATGCAGGGTGCTACCTTAATTGATCTTAATCGATCCTGGCCCGACTGGAGGCCCGAAGCGCCCCTCGGGTGCGGAAATCGGGTGTGTTTATTTACGGTCATCGTGTTTGGACCGGAAGATATTATGCCCGTTCAGTGGCGTTGTCTGCTGAATCCGTGGTGGTGTCTCTTAATGTTGTTAATCAAAAACAATAGGTTGCCCATATGAGTAAGCCGGAGTTGTCTCCCGCCAAGGGGCGCCGCTGGCGGCGACTGGCCATCGAACTGCTGATCGTGCTGCTGATCTTTCTGGCCCTGAAGGCCTGGCTGCAGCGGGACATGATCAGCGGCGAGGCGCCTGATTTTCAGGCCCGGCTGCTGGACGGCACTCCGGTGAGCCTGGCGGATTACCAGGGCGCGCCGGTGCTGGTGCATTTCTGGGCGACCTGGTGCGGGATCTGTCGTCTGGAGCAGGGCAGCATCGAGTCCATCAGCCGGTCGTGGCCGGTACTGACCGTGGCCATGCAGTCCGGCGACGCCGACACGCTGGCGGCCTACATGGCGGAGCATGGCTATACCCAGGCGGTGATCGCCGATGAGGACGGCGCCCTGGCGGCCCGCTTCGGCGTGGGGGCCGTGCCGGCCAGCTTTGTGCTGGATGCCGAGGGTAACGTCCGGTTCCGGGAGCGGGGATTCACCACCGGCTGGGGGCTGCGCGCGCGGCTATGGGTGGCCCGTTTGCTCTGAGGTGATGGAACGGTAAATCCGTAACGGCTGTGCGCCCCGTCATGGAATTTCAATCCGGCAACTGGGCCGAGAGGGTTTAATCACGTTATATTCACTTTCAAAAGATCCGGGATCCTGCTCCTCCGTGGCTGCGCCCGGCATTGCGTCCATGAACGCTGAATAAACATGGGGCGTCAGACCCTGGGGTATCCCC
>NZ_AGBG01000016.1:0-65949 GCF_000225005.1 Ectothiorhodospira sp. PHS-1
GGATGCAGGGAGAGGGTATGACGGCCCGTCCCATGGAGATTCCGCCCGCGCGTGCCCATTTCATGGAGCCGGATCTCCACTGGCGGGTGAGGGAGATGCCGCCGGGGTTCCGTGTTACCGGCGTCAGCAGACGGCTCATGGCCGCCAGTCCCCATCCGGTGCAGCACATGATCCTGAGCGACGGGCTGGCCACGGTGTCCGTCTTCGTCACGCGTATGGATCGTCCGGAAGACCGTATGCGTGGTCTGACCCGCTCCGGCGGCCTGCATGCGGTGGTCCTGCCCTGGGGAGACTATCAGGTGACGGTCCTTGGGGAGGTGCCCGAGGCAGCCGTCCGGCTCATCGCTGAATCGGTGTTTCATGAAGGGGAGGGTTCGCGGTGATTGAAGAAACTGCCCGCGTGATCGCGGTGGACGAGGCCGGCTTTGCCTGGGTGGAGACCGAGCGCAAGACCACCTGCGGCACCTGTTCCGTGCAGAAGGGGTGCGGCACCAGTGTGATTGCCAAGCTGTTCGGTCAGCGCCGTACCCAGGTGCGGGTCATTGATCCCGTCGGGGTCAGCCTGGGTGATGAGGTGATCATCGGTCTGGAGGAATCTGCCCTGGTGCGCGGTTCGCTGGCCGTCTACATCCTGCCCTTGCTCTGCATGCTGGTGTTTGCCGCCCTGGGGCAATGGCTCTGGACCGGTCACGGCGAGCTGCCGGTGGTGGCGGCCGGACTGACAGGCCTGCTGGCGGGATTGGGTATTGTCGGCGGGTTCACCCGCCGCATCCGCCGGGATCCCCGTTATCAGCCGGTGGTGGTCCGTCGCCTCGGACCACCGGCGATCCGGATTCATGGTGTGCTGGCTCCCTGAGCACATCTTCATTTACCGCGACCAGCCATGGAAGCGGCCCTTTACATTCGCGAGTCCGATATGAAGACAACAAGTCAACGTCTGCATGCCTTTCTGCTGATCCTGCTTGTGTCCCTGTGCCTGGTGGTCGCAAGTCCCGTTCACGCCCGGGGGCTGCCCGAGTTCGTGCCCCTGGTGGAAGCCAATAGCGCGGCGGTGGTCAATATCAGCACTTCCCGGGCCATGGAGCTGCCCAGCGGTCATCCCCCGTTGCAGCTGCCCGAAGGTCTGCCGGAGGACGGTCCTTTCGGTGACCTGCTGCGCCGCTTCTTCGGCGAGCGGGGCGGTAGCGCACCGCCACCGAGGAGGGGCTTTGACAGTACCTCTCTGGGGTCCGGGTTCATCATCTCTTCGGACGGCTACGTGGTCACCAACCATCATGTCATTCAGGGTGCGGACGAGATCGAGGTCCGGCTTAGCGATCGACGGACCTTCATTGCCGAATTGATCGGCTCCGACCCGCGTACCGATGTGGCAGTGCTGCGTATCGAGGCCCGGGATCTGCCGACCCTGACCCTGGGAGATTCCGAAAGTCTGCGGGTGGGTGAGTGGGTGCTGGCCATCGGCTCGCCCTTCGGTTTTGATCATTCGGTGACGGCGGGGATTGTCAGTGCCAAGGGACGCAACCTGCCCAGTGAAAGCTATGTGCCCTTCATCCAGACCGACGTGGCCATCAACCCGGGTAATTCCGGGGGGCCGCTGTTCAACATGAACGGCGAGGTGGTGGGAATCAATTCCCAGATCTACAGCCGTACCGGCGGGTTCATGGGGCTGTCCTTTGCCATACCCATCGAAGTGGCCATGGACGTGGTTGGCCAGCTGCGGGACAAGGGGTATGTGAGCCGTGGCTGGCTGGGGGTGATCATCCAGGAGGTGACACGGGAGCTGGCGGATTCCTTCTCCATGGAGCGCCCCACCGGGGCACTGGTGGCGCGGGTCCTGCCCGACAGCCCGGCGCAGGCCGCCGGACTGCGTACCGGCGACGTGATCCTCAGTTTCAACGGCACCGAGGTGCCTCGGTCCTCGGCGCTGCCCCCCATCGTTGGACGGGCACCCATCGACAGACCGGCCCGGGTGGAGATCCTGCGTGACGGCAAGCCCATGACCGTTGAGGTGGTGATCGGCGAACTGCCCTCAGAAGACGAGCTGGCTCAGTCTCGTGTCCAGGATCCGACTCCGGCTCAGCCCCGCTTCAAGCCCTTCGGCATGCATCTGGAAACCGTTCCCGATGAGTTGCGGGAGCGTCTGGAGCTGGCCGCCGGGGGAGTGCTGGTCACCGAGGTGGAGTCGGGTCCGGCCCAGCGTGCCGGCATTCGTCGGGGTGACGTGATCCTGATGATCAACAGCCATGACATCCTCAGCCTGGAACAGATGCAAGAGGTGGTGGAAGCATTGCCGCCGGGACGCTCCGCCCGGGTGCTGGTGCAGCGGGGGCAGGGGCCCATCTGGATGCCGCTGGATGTGCCGGAATGAAACCGGCGGTCACCCTCTATCATCGGGATGGCTGCCACCTGTGCGAGCGCATGCTCCATGAGCTGTGCTCGCTGCGGGATGAGTTGGGTTTCGAGATCCGGGAAGTGGATATCGACGAAGACCCCGCCCTAAGGCAGCGTTTCCATGCCAAGATCCCGGTTCTCGCCGTCGGCGAGGAGATCCTTTGCTGCCATTTTCTGGATGAGCGGGGTCTGCGGCTGGAGCTGGCCGGAGACTGATGGCTCAGTAAGGCCAGTAAACCAGCTTGTAGGTGCCGATGGCGCCCACCAGGGCCAGGGCGATGAAGCCCATCACCGCGATGCGCTCGGTCCGTTCCCGATTCAGGATGCGAAAGCCCGGCTCCAGTCGATAGCGCAGGACAAAGATCCCCACATAGCCCAGGATGCCCGCCGAGGGCACGAAGAAGATCCCCATCAGGACCGACCAGGCCACGAACGGGAAGGGATACTGGGCCAGGGTGAACAAAAAACTGATCACCAGGGCGATCAGGGCCGGGAGGATGGCGCCGAGCATCGGGTTTTTCCAGGCCGGGTCAGGGCGCATGGCCTGTGCTTCCGCCTCCAGTCGGGTCGCGAACATGGCGGCGGCCTCGTCCAGATAGGCCGCCCGGGCCGCGTCCGCGTCCTGATCCGCCATCAACAGGCAGCGTTGCCAGAGGATGTCGTCCCGGTCCTGTGCAAACGCCTGTTCCGCCAGTTCCCGGGCCCGGGGGAGATGCTGTGCTGTCATCGAGTTCTCCAGTGATTCCGTGAGTGCCGGGTTTACCGCATGTGGCGCCACAAGGCAATGGCTGCCGCGCCGGGATACGGCCGTTGCTGTTACTGCCTCGGTTGAGTCTGTACAATGCGCAGTCCAATCTTGATCAACCCGGTGGGTACATGGCCGGACCATGTGCGTCAGGGTCCCCCTATCCCGAGCAGGCCCCATGAGCAGTCAATCCAGCGATTCCAAGATCAGCAGAATCAGAAACTTCTCCATCATCGCCCACATCGACCACGGCAAGTCCACCCTGGCGGACCGTTTCATTCAGGTCTGCGGCGGACTGGAAGACCGTGAGATGTCCGAGCAGGTGCTGGACTCCATGGATCTGGAGAAGGAACGCGGCATTACTATCAAGGCCCACAGCGTGTCGCTGATGTATACCGCCCGGGATGGTCAGGAGTACCAGCTCAATTTCATCGATACCCCCGGACACGTGGACTTTTCCTATGAAGTCTCCCGGTCCCTCTCCGCCTGCGAGGGTGCCCTGCTGGTAGTGGACGCCTCCCAGGGCGTGGAGGCCCAGAGCGTGGCCAACTGCTATACGGCCATCGATCAGGGTCTGGAAGTGGTGCCGGTGCTCAACAAGATCGACCTGCCGGCGGCGGAACCGGAGCGGGTGGCCCACGAGATCGAGGAGATCATCGGCATCGAGGCCCGGGATGCCGTCCATGTCAGCGCCAAGACCGGTGTCGGCGTGCCCGACCTGCTGGAGGCACTGGTAGCCCGTATCCCGCCACCCCAGGGGGATCCGGATGCCCCCCTGCAGGCCCTGATCATCGACTCCTGGTTCGACAACTATCTGGGCGTGGTAGCCCTGGTGCGGGTGATGCAAGGGACCCTGCGGCCCAAGCAGAAGATCATTGCCATGTCCACCGGGCGCGCCCATCTGGTGGACCAGGTGGGGGTGTTCACTCCCAAGCCCACCCCTCGGGAGGAGTTGGGGGTGGGGCAGGTGGGCTTCGTTATCGCCACCATCAAGGACATCACCGGCGCCAAGGTGGGCGATACCCTCACCGGTGCCGACCGTCCCGCCGCCCAACCCCTGCCGGGCTTCAAGGAAGTCCAGCCGCGGGTGTTCGCCGGCATCTTCCCAGTCAGCGCCGATGACTACAACAGCCTGCGGGAGGCCCTGGACAAGCTCAAGCTCAACGACGCCTCCCTGCAGTACGAGCCGGAAACCTCCCAGGCCCTGGGGTTCGGATTCCGTTGCGGGTTCCTGGGCATGCTGCACATGGAGATCATCCAGGAGCGTTTGGAGCGGGAATACGACCTGGACCTGATCACCACCGCGCCCACCGTGATCTACCAGGTGGAAACCACCGCCGGCGAAGTGCTGTCCATCCACAATCCGGCGGAGTTGCCGCCGGTGAACACCATTGCCGAGATTCGCGAGCCCATCATCAACGCCAGCATCCTGGTGCCCCAGGACTACGTGGGCGCGGTGATCACCCTGTGCATCGAGAAGCGTGGGGTGCAGACCCGCATGCAGTACGTGGGCAACCAGATCTCCCTGGGTTACGACATGCCCATGTCCGAAGTGGTGCTGGATTTCTTCGATCGTCTGAAATCTGTAAGCCGTGGCTATGCTTCCTTCGATTATGTACTGACCCGTTTCCAGTTGGCCCCGCTGGTGAAGCTGGACGTGCTCATCAACGGTGATCGGGTGGATGCTCTCTCCCTGATTACCCACCGGGATCAGGCCCAGTACCGGGGGCGGGATCTGACCGAGCGCATGGCGCAGCTGATACCTCGACAGATGTTCGAGGTGGCCATCCAGGCCGCCATCGGTTCCAAGATCATCGCTCGCTCCTCGGTCAAGGCGTTGCGCAAGAACGTGACCGCCAAGTGCTACGGCGGGGATGCCAGCCGCAAGCGCAAGCTGCTGGAAAAGCAGAAGGCGGGCAAGAAGCGGATGAAGCAGATCGGGCGGGTGGAAGTGCCTCAGGAGGCCTTCCTGGCGGTGCTGCAGGTGGATCAGAAGAACTGACCGGTGGGATTTGGCTTGAACAAGGGATTCGGGTGCCGACAGGGGAGGACCCATGACGTTTGATCTGGAATTGATTCTGGTGCTGGGGACACTGGTGACCGGCCTGATCTGGCTGGCGGACGTGGTGTGGTGGCGCGGGCGCCGCAGGGCGCGGGCCGACGCGGTGGGCGAGGCCATGCGCCCGGCCGAGCCCTGGTATGTGGACTATGCGCGTTCCTTCTTCCCCGTGTTGCTGATCGTGCTGGTTCTGCGCGCCTTCGTGGCCGAGCCCTTCCGTATTCCTTCCGGTTCCATGATGCCCACCCTGCTGGTGGGGGACTTCATTCTGGTGAGCAAGTACAGCTACGGCATCCGGCTGCCGGTGGTGCGGACCCGCGTCATCGATCTGGGCCAGCCGGAACGGGGGGATGTGGCGGTGTTCCGCTATCCCGCGAATCCGCGGGAGGACTATATCAAGCGCATCGTGGGTCTGCCCGGCGACAGGGTGGCATTTTACGGCAAGCAGCTCTATATCAATGATGTACCGGTGGAGCAGGTCTTCGTCGACCGTTATGAGGGCAGTGGTTCCGGTGCGGTAATGACGGGAGCCCATTTGATGGAAGAGCGGATCAACGGCGTTTCCCATCAGGTACTGCTGTGGCCGGACCGGCCCTCGGTGGAGGGTGAGATCATCGTCCCCGCCGGACATTATTTCACCCTGGGCGATAACCGGGACAACAGCAACGACAGTCGGTTCTGGGGTTTCGTGCCCGAGGCAAACCTGGTGGGCAAGGCGCTGTTCATCTGGATGCACTGGGATCATGGCGCCAGGGAAATGGATTTCAGTCGCCTGGGTACCCGCATCCGCTAGTGGTGCTCAGAGTCATTCCCGCGCAAGCGGGAGTCCAGTCGTGGACTGGGAGTTCTAGACTCCCGCTTGTGCGCGAGCGACGGAACAATGGGTATTTTCAGGTAGCTTCAAGGGGGATCTACGCATGAAACGCATCAACAGGCAGTCGGGGATCGGCCTGATCGGTTTTCTGATCATCGTCGGTCTGCTGGTGGTGATCGGCACCGTGGGCCTGAGGCTCTTTCCGGTCTACACCCAGTACATGACGGTGATTTCGGTGATGAAGGATGTCTCCGCGGAATCCGGTGCCGCCGGCAAGAACGTCCGCCAGCTCTGGGGAGAAGTGGATCGGCGCTTCCAGATCAACGGCGTGACCCATGTCACCCGCGATGATGTGACCATCGTCGAGCAGGGCGGAGCGCGCAGCCTGCGGGTCAGCTATGAGGTGCGCACCCCCATGATTGCCAACGTGGATGCCGTGGTCAGTTTTGATCGCAGCTTCACCCTGTCGGAGTAAGGCATGGCGGCAAAGGGGCTGGAGGCATTGCTGCCGGCATCACTGCAGGGATCGGATCTGCTCCGGCAGGCCCTGACCCACCGCAGCGCCAGCCAGTGTCACAACGAACGGCTGGAGTATCTGGGAGACAGCGCCCTGAACTTCATCGTGGCGGCGCATCTGTTTGCATTGCGTCCGCAGGCCCCGGAAGGGGAACTGAGCCGTTTGCGTGCCTCGCTGGTCAACCAGGACAGTCTGGCCCAGATCGCCCGCGACCAGGGCATGGGCACTCTGCTCAGCCTGGGCGACGGGGAGCGAAAGAGTGGGGGGCACCGACGGGATTCCATTCTGGCGGATGCCCTGGAGGCGGTCATCGGCGCGGTCTACCTGGCCACGGACTTTGCTACCACCCGCGACTTCGTGTTGCGTCTGTACGGGCGGCGGTTTGCCGCCCTGCCCAGTGCGGAAGACCTCAAGGACCCCAAGACCCGGCTGCAGGAGTGGCTGCAGCGCAAGAACCTGGACATTCCCAGCTACCAGGTGCTGGAAGTGACCGGCAAGCCCCATGACCAGCATTTCAAGGCGGCCTGTCACATCAAGTCCCGCAACATCTCGGTGATCGGGGAGGGCAGCAGCCGTCGCCGGGCCGAGCAGGCCGCCGCGGTCAAGGCCCTTGCGGCCCTGACCCATACCGAGGAACAGCAGTTTGGTTGAAGAATCCGAATCCATGACAGCGGAAGAGATGTCCTCCCGCTGTGGTTATGTGGCCATTGTCGGTCGTCCCAATGTGGGCAAGTCCACCCTGCTCAACCATCTGGTGGGGGAGAAGATCGCGGCCGCCAGCCGCAAGCCCCAGACTACCCGACACCGCATTCGCGGCGTGGTCACGCGCGGCGCGGATCAGCTGGTGCTGGTGGATACCCCCGGGGTAGACCCGTCCACGCCCAAGCTGTTGGGCAAGGTCCTCAACCGTACCGCCCGCGCCACCCTGGATGATGTGGACGGGGTGGTGTTCGTGGTCGAGGCCGGTCGCTGGGAGGCGGGAGACGAGCAGCTGGCCGGCTGGCTGGCCGCCGGCAGCCGCCCAGTGGTGCTGGTGATCAACAAGGTGGACAAGCTCAAGGACAAGGACATCCTGTTGCCGTTTATTGATCAGGTGCGCGGCAAGCTGGATTTCCATGACGTGGTGCCCCTGTCCGCCCTGCGCGGGGTGAACGTGGCCCCCTTGGTGACCACCCTCATCGACCTTTTGCCGGCAGGGCCGCACCTGTTCCCCGATGACGAGATCACGGACCGCAGTCAGCGGTTCCGGGTCGCGGAAGTGATCCGGGAACAGTTGCTGGAACGCCTGGGGCAGGAAGTCCCCTATGCCACCTCAGTGGACGTGGAAACCTGGGAGGACACCGGCACCGCGATCCATATCGGGGCGGTGATCTGGGTGGAGCGGGACAGTCAGAAATCCATCGTCGTCGGCAAGGGCGGTCGCATGATCAAGGCGGTGGGCACCGGCGCCCGGCATGAACTGGAGGACCTGCTCCAGCGCAAGGTGATGCTCAAGCTCTGGGTGAAGCTGCGGGAAGGCTGGCAGGGCGATATCGACGGCATCCGCCGCATGGGGATCGACGTGGAGCCGTGACGACGGTCTCCGGCACTATCGCCTTCGTACTGCATGCCCGCCCGTACCGGGAGTCCAGTCTGTTGCTGGAATTGCTGACGGCCGCGGAGGGGCGCATGGGGGCCGTCCTGCGCGGTGTGCGGGATCGGGGCCGTCGGCCACCGCTGTTCGCGTCGCTGGAAGTGACCTGGCGCGGCCGAGGTGAGTTGCGCACCCTGACGGGCTGGGAAGAGCTGGGTGGTGTGTCCCTGGGCGGCAATCGGGCCGTCTGCGGTCTGTATATCAATGAACTGGCGGTGAGGTTGCTGCCTCGGCAAATTCCGCAACCGGAATTTCTTGCCGTCTATGCCGGGACCCTGTCCGCGCTGGGCGATCCCGGCCTGGCCCTGGAGCCGGCGCTGCGGCGCTATGAACTGGCCCTGCTCAACCTGTTGGGAGAGGGTCTGGAGTTCGTGGTGGTCAAGGATCTGGAACCACGGCGACTCTACCGGGTCGACCCCCTGTCGGGGGTTCGTGAGGCCGATCCCCACGACACGCCTTCATCTCCCCGGACCATCCAGGGGGAGGCCCTGGCTGCCCTGCTCACCGACCGTCTGGATAGGCCCGCCCATCGGATCCAGGCCAAGCGGCTGCTGCGCGGGTTGCTGGATCATCATCTGGATGGCAAACCCATTCTGTCACGTCAACTCTTCGCCCGCGGGCGACCGGATGTTTCATCATGAATTCAGTTCCCTCACCCCTGCGCCTGGGTGTCAACATCGATCACATCGCCACCATCCGCCAGCAGCGCCACACCGTCTATCCGGACCTGGCCCAGGCGGTGGGCCTGATCGAGGATGCCGGCGCCGATATCATCACCCTGCACCTGCGCGAGGACCGGCGCCATATCCAGGACGCGGATGTACGCGGTCTGCGCGGCGTGATCAGGACCGCCATGAATCTGGAGATGGCCGCCACCGAGGAGATGCATGCCATCGCCCTGGAGGTGCGTCCCCGGGCCTGTTGCCTGGTGCCCGAGCGCCGGCAGGAGCTGACCACGGAGGGCGGGCTGGACGTGCTGACCCACGAGGCGCGTCTGCGGGATTACTGCGCGGGTCTGGTCGAGGCGGGCATCGAGGTGTCGCTGTTCGTGGAGCCGGAGCCGGCCCATCTGGATGCGGCCGCGCGCATCGGCGCTCCGGTGGTGGAGTTGCATACCGGCGCCTATGCGTCGGCGACGGATCCGGCCGGCCGGGCAGCACTGCTTGCGCGGATCCGCCGGGCGGCCGCCCATGGGCAGTCGATCGGTCTGACGGTCAATGCCGGTCACGGTCTTGACTACGACAATGTGGGCGCCATCG
This sequence comes from Ectothiorhodospira sp. PHS-1, assembly GCF_000225005.1. Classification (NCBI taxonomy): domain Bacteria; kingdom Pseudomonadati; phylum Pseudomonadota; class Gammaproteobacteria; order Chromatiales; family Ectothiorhodospiraceae; genus Ectothiorhodospira; species Ectothiorhodospira sp. PHS-1. The sequence goes on from NZ_AGBG01000016.1 coordinate 9,419, forward strand.
CCGCCATCCCCCAGTTGCATGAACTCAATATCGGCCATGCCATCATCGCCCGGGCCCTGTTCTGCGGCATCCGCGAGGCGGTGGTGCAGATGCGGACGGCCATGGACGTGGGGCGTGCATGCGTTTGATCGGCATCGGTACCGACATCACCAGCATCGTGCGCATGACGGCGATGCTGGAGCGCCATGGTGATCGCCTGGCCCGGCGCATCCTGCACCCCGCTGAATATGCCGGTTTCCAGGCCGCCGCCCAGCCGGCCGCCTTCCTGGCGCGGCGTTTTGCCGCCAAGGAAGCCGCCTCGAAGGCTCTGGGGGTCGGAATCGGCGCCCACATGCGCTTCAAGGACGCCCGAGTGGATCATGATGAGCGCGGGCGTCCCTTGCTGGTGCTGTCCGGCCCCGCCGCGCTCACCGCGACGGGGCTGGGAGTGAGGGATATCCAGATCAGCCTGTCCGACGAGCGGGAGTACGCCCTGGCCTTCGTGGTCATGGCGGGCTGAGGATATCCGCCTCCATCGCGAGCAAATCTTCCACTTCCTTGAGCAGCGCCAGTCGCAGTCTGGGAATGGCGGTTTCCTGCCCATCACGCAGGGCGGTTTCCAGGGCGCTGGCCGCGGTTTCCAATCTGGGGGTGGCACAGTAGCGAGAAGCGCCCTTGAGTTGGTGGGCCAGCTTGAGCAGTACCTGTAGTTTCAGACTGCCGTCGCTGAGTTGTCCTCGTGCCCGTTTAAGATCCCTGACCAGCAGGGTGATCAGTTCATGGGCCAGTTCGGCTGAACCACCGGCCATGCGCAGGGCGCGCTCCGGATCATGGAGCTTTTCTTCGTTGTCATGGGGGGACGGCGTCTGGCGTTGTTGCAGATCACGGGGGAATCGGGTCAGGCACTTGATCACGTCGTCCAGGGTGGCCGGCTTGGTCAGGATGTGGTCAAAGCCGTCGGCCATGAGGCTTTTGTGCACGGACGGTCTGGCATCGGCGGTGACGGCGATGATTCTGGCGCCGGGATCTTCCCGGCGAATTTCCTTGAGGGCCGTGACCCCATCCATGACCGGCATGTGCATGTCCATCAGGACCAGGTCATGTCGGACGGTCTGATAGCGGTACACGGCATGTTCTCCGTTTTCTGCTTCTTCCACATAGGCACCGCATTTGCTTACGAACTCACATAGCAGTCGTCGATTGGTGGCATTGTCATCGGCCACCAGGACGCGAAGCCAGGAAAGATCCCGCTGCGACTGTCCGGTGGGTGTGGTTTCCGCCGTCTCCATCTCCGTCTCCATATCCGTCTCCGGGCCGGCTCGCAGGCGCCGCTTCAGGTGGTCGTGGAGCATGTCCAGACTGAGGTAAGGCGGAATCAGCAGAACCCCCTGGCGCCTGAGTTGCTGGAGTTGAGTCTCGGGAATGGTGACGAATGCTGTCATGATCACCCGCCGCGCCAGATGTTGGTGGCGCAGCAGGGTATCGATCAGTTCCGGATAGGGCTGGCGCAGCCAGATCAGGCCGACAGTGCCCCGCGTCCCTTCCAGCCCCTTGAGAAAGGCCGAGCCACGCATCACGCTCGTGGATGCCAATCTCAGACTGTTCATGCAGCTCTGGGCAATGAAGCGCACTTCGGCGTCATCGGTGAGCAGCACGATCCGTTCCGGTGCCTCGCCGTCCATGCCTTCGATCGCCTGGGCCGTCCCGGAGAGGATCGGGAGGTGCAGATGGAAGATGCAGCCTTCACCCGGTTCGCTTTCCACCACCAGTTCCCCCTTGAGCAGGCTCACCAGGCCGCGGGCAATGCTCAGCCCCAGGCCGGAGCCGACCTGAAGGGCATTCTCTTCCCGCCGGATCTGATAGAACGGCTCGAAGATCTGGTCCAGATACTCCTTTTCGATGCCCGGTCCGAAATCCTCCACCGACAGGGATAGGATGCCCGCTTCATCCGGATGGGGGCCGACCCGCAGGATGACGTGGCTGTTGCTGGTGAACTTGACGGCATTGGTCAGGACATTGGTCAGCAGTTGCTTGATGCGCAGCGGGTCGCTGTTGATCCAGCCGGGGGTGGCCGGGTGCATCAGGAGCGTGATGTCCACATTCTGTCGACCCGAACCCTTGCGACAGAGGCTGATGACTTCCTGCACCGTTTGCCTGAGGTCGAAACGGGTATGGTGGATGGCCACGGTACCCGCCTTGATGCGGGCGATGTCCAGCAGGTCATTGACCAGTTTCAGGCTGTCCCGACTGGCATCTTCGATGATATCGATCCAGTGACGTTCCTGTTCATCCAGATTGCCGTGCTGGCAGAGCAGTTCGGAATAGCCCTTGATGGCGCTCAGGGGGGTTCGCAGTTCGTGACTGATGCTGGCCAGGAATCGGGTCTTGCGCTGGTTGATGAGTTCGGCCTGTTCCCGGGCCTGAATGAGTGCCTGGTTCTGCTCGTCGATGAGGGTCAGCTTGTCCTGCAGACTGATGGTGGCGGCATTGATGCGTTCCGTCATCAAGCGATGGGAGCGTTCGATGCTTTCCGCCATGCTGTTGATGCCCCTTTGTAGCACGCCGATTTCGCCGCCCACCCGGGCGCGACTACGGGCCGCCAGGTCCCCCTGCTGAATCCGGGCCACGGTGGCGGCTACCTTTTCCAGCGGGCGGGACAGGGACAGGCTCCAGCGGGGAATGACGATCAATATGCCGATCACCACCAGCAGGATCAGGAAGATGCTCTGCAGCATCCACTGGAACTGCTGCAGACTGGTGGGCAGGCCGCTCAGGCGGATCTCCACGCTGCCGATCAGGCGAGGATCCTGAAACTGCGGGGAGGTCTCCTCCGGCAACGGCAGATCCTGCAGTTCCAGGGCGCTCAGCAGGATGTCTTGCCGGAAATCGTGGATGCTCTCGGGAAACAGCCGTGTCGCCATGTGATATTTCCAGGGTGAGATATCGGCGGTTGTGTTGGGAGCATGATATTCATAGATCCGGTTACCCTGGTGGTCCTGGATGAAGATGCCCATGACGTCGGGTTGTATCCGGGCCTTGGCAGTAATGGCGGTGAGGTAGGCCTGGTTGCCCGAAATGATACCGTATTCCGCCGCCGGTCCGAGGAATGCCACCAGGGTTTCGCCGCGTTCCTGAATCTGACCTTCCAGCTCCAGTACCTTGACGCTACCCCAGTAGGTGGTCAGCAGCACGGCCACCAGCAGGGTGGGCAACAATGACAGGGCCAGTACGCGGTGGCGGAGGCGCCATTGCATCATGGCGTCTCCACCGTGATGCGCAGGGAGCGGGCCACCTGATGATTGATGGAGACCTGATACCGTTCGGTGAGGCGCCGCAGTGTCTGCCAGTCTTCACCGTTCCAGGTCCGCAGCAGCGTCAGTGCCTCCTCGCCGAGCATTTCAGGATCGGCATAGATGGAGATCAGGGCGCCGGCGCGGTGCAGTGCCTCGGAATGACCGATCAGGGGGGTTCCCAGTCGGTAGGTCGTCATCATGATGCTGACGATGGTTCTGGAATTGTAGATCTCACGATCCGGCAGCGTGAGTATTGCATCGGATTGCCGGGCGGCCTGAACGAAAACTTCCAAAAGATCCTGATGGGGCGCCTTGGGGAACAGGCGCAGGTTCGACGGCTGTCCTTCGCTCGGCGAGCCGGAGCGGGTTTGGCTTGTCACCATGCCGAACCGTCGGAATGCCGGGACGTGCCGGCTGGCGATGCGCATTCGGTGTTCCAGGGGAATGTCCATGAACAGGGCCGCGAATCGCGTCGGATCACTGGCGGTACGGATCAGGCGTTCATGATTTTCCATCGGAATCACGATGCTCAGGACCCGCGCCTGCCGGGTGATGTCGATCACCGTCTGCAGGGCGGAGGTGCCCGAGGTAATGATCAGGCACTGTGCACAGTCAAAATGACGCATCCATGGTTCGGCGTCCGGTGAGGAGACCGCTATGAACAGGGGGGAGGGATGGGCCAGGCCGCGCCGCAGGGGTTCGTAAGCGCGCTGGTGGATGTCGCTTTCCTGACTGGCCACGAACAGAATGCGCGGGGGGGTTGCCTGGAAGATTTCCGTGGCCTGGGTGCGAGGTGCCCACGTCAGCGACCCGATCAGCAGGGCCATCATCAGCAATGCATGGAATGGTACAGTCCTTGTCATGGGTGCGGCGGAATCAAGGCGGGTGTGGTCGCCATCGGGGCCTGAGAATCACGTTGTCGTGTTTCTAACTGCGGGGACAGCGTGTTTATAATAGGGTCCGTCTCTTGAGGTTGTGTCTGCATGAATCATCCAACCCTGGAATCCTTTGTGGGCAATACGCCCCTGATCCGTCTGCAACGTCTGCCAGGGCAGACCTCCAATACCATTCTGGCCAAGCTGGAGGGGAATAACCCCGCCGGCTCCGTCAAGGATCGCCCGGCCCTGCACATGATACAACGTGCCGAGGCCCGAGGTGATATTCGTCCCGGCGATACCCTGATCGAGGCCACCAGTGGCAATACGGGCATTGCCCTGGCCATGGCGGCCGCCATCAAGGGTTATCCCATGATCCTCATCATGCCGGCCAACATGAGTGCGGAACGGCGGGCCGCCATGAAGGCCTTCGGCGCCCGGATCGTCCTGGTCAGCAAGGAGGAGGGCATGGAAGGCGCCCGCGACCTCGCCCAGCAGATGCAGGCCGAGGGCAAGGGGCGGGTGCTGGATCAGTTTGCCAATCCGGACAATCCCCTGGCCCACTATGAAACCACCGGACCCGAGATCTGGCGCGATACCGAGGGCGGCGTCACCCACTTCGTCAGCGCCATGGGTACCACCGGCACCATCATGGGGGTTTCCCGTTACCTCAAGGAGCAGAACCCCGGAGTGAATATCGTCGGCGTGCAGCCGGCGGAGGGGGCCGCCATTCCCGGTATCCGGCGCTGGCCCGAGGCGTATCTGCCCAGGATCTATGAGCCCGAGCGGGTGGATACGGTCATGGACGTGAGTCAGGGCGAGGCGGAAGATACCATGCGTCGCCTGGCCGCGGAGGAGGGCATCTTCGCGGGCGTCTCCTCCGGGGGTGCCGTGGCCGCCGCCCTGCGCCTGTCGGCCGAACTCGAGAACGCGGTGATCGTGGCCATCATCTGCGACCGGGGGGATCGCTACATCTCCACCGGGGTCTATCCCGCATGAGCGTGGCATTGTCAGAACCGGTGATGGTCTTCGATATCGAGACCATTCCCGATGTGGCGGGTGGTCGCCGGCTCCTGGGCCTGGACGGGCTGGGAGACGCGGAGGCCGCCAAGGCCATGTTCCAGCTCCGGCTCCAGAAGACCGGCAGTGAATTCCTCGCGCATCACCTGCATCGGGTGGTGGCCATCTCGGTGGTACTGGCTACCCGGGATCAGCTCCGGGTCTGGTCCCTGGGGGGACCGGAGTCCGACGAGGCCGAGCTGGTGCGGCGCTTTTTCGAGGGTATCGAGCGCTATGCACCCACCCTGGTGACCTGGAACGGCGGTGGCTTCGATCTGCCGGTGCTTCACTACCGCAGTCTGCTGCATGGGGTGTCGGCCCCGCGCTACTGGGATACCGGCGATGACGACCGCAATTTCCGCTACAACAACTATCTCTCCCGCTACCACTGGCGTCACCTGGACCTGATGGACGTGCTGGCGGGTTTTCAGATGCGCGCCAATGCCCCTCTGGACGAGGTGGCTTCCCTGCTGGGCTTTCCCGGCAAGATGGGCATGAGCGGCGCCGATGTCTGGGATGCCTGGCTGGCCGGTAACATCCAGGGCATCCGCCATTACTGCGAAACCGACGTCCTCAATACCTATCTGGTCTATCTGCGTTTCGAGCATCTGCGCGGTCGTCTGAGTCCTGAAGGACTGGCCCGCGAACAGACCCGCCTGGCCGAGATGCTGGCCGCCGCGTCCCAGCCTCATCTGCATGAATTTCTGGCAGCCTGGCAGGGTGCCTCCGCTTCCTCCACCTGAATCGATCGATCACATCCATGAGTTCCCGACGCCGATCCCGGCTGCCCCAGGAGGCAGTCCAGACCCGTATTGACGCCATCACCCACGAAGGACGGGGCGTTGCCCGCATCGAGGGCAAGACCGTCTTCATCGATGGCGCCCTGCCCGGGGAAACCGTCACCTTCCGCTATCACAAGCAGCATCGGCGCTATGACGAGGGTCGGGTGGAGACGGTGCTGGAGGCCTCGCCGGACCGGGTCGAGCCCCGTTGCCCCCATTTCGGCCTGTGCGGCGGCTGTGCCCTGCAGCACATGGACCCGGCGGCCCAGGTGCGGGCCAAGCAGCAGGTCCTGCTGGATGATCTGCGGCACATCGGTGACGTGGCCCCGGATGAGATCCTGGCACCCATCACTGGCCCGGTCTGGGGCTATCGCCGCAAGGCCCGGCTGGGGGTGAAGCATGTGCCCAAAAAGGGGGGCGTGCTGGTGGGATTCCGGGAAAAGGGCAGCCCCTACCTGGCGGCCCTGACCACCTGCGAGGTGCTGCATCCGGCGGTGGGGCAGCGGATCATGGTGCTGCGGGAGCTGATGGGCCGGCTACGTGCCCGGGACCGTATTCCCCAGATCGAGGTGGCAGTGGATGACGCCGACCAGGTGGCCCTGGTGTTTCGCAATCTGGACCCGCTCGATGCCGCGGATCAGGCAATCCTGACCGGTTTCGGGCAGGAAACCGGGTTGCAGATCTGGCTGCAGCCCGGTGGTCCAGAGACCATCATCCCCCTGTGGCCGACCTCCCCACCGGTGCTGACCTATGGTCATCCCGGGTACGGCACCCGGGTACCGTTCGCCCCGGTGGACTTTTTCCAGGTGAACACCCCCATCAATCGGGCCATGGTGCCGCGGGCCTTGTCCCTGCTGGAGGTGGCGCCGGAACACCGGGTACTGGATCTGTTCTGCGGTCTGGGCAATTTCACCCTGCCCCTGGCGGGGATGGCGCGGGAAGTCATCGGCGTGGAAGGGGATGCGGCCATGGTGGAACGGGCGCGCCGCAATGCGGTCGAAAACAGCATCGACAATACCCGCTACCATACCGCCGATCTGGCCGCCGATCCTGGCAACGCCCCCTGGCTGTCGGGTCCGGTGGACCGGGTGCTGCTGGATCCGCCCCGTTCCGGGGCCCGGGAGGTGCTGGCGTCGCTGGCCCGTCTGGGGGCCGAGCGCATGGTCTATGTGTCCTGCAATCCGGCCACTCTGGCGCGGGATGCGGGGGAACTGGTCCACCGGCACGGGTATCGTCTGGTCGCCGCCGGTGTCATGGACATGTTTCCCCATACGGCCCACGTGGAGTCCATGGCACTGTTCGTCCGGGCCTGAACCTGCGAGGCAGTGCCGTCATGATCGACACCACCACCCTGGTCCTGGGCAAGGGACTGCTGACCGCCGCCGTGCTGCTGGGCCTGTGCGGATGGCAGATCCTGTCGGTGCGCCGCGCCCTGGCGGCGCGGCGGCGGGCGCGGGAATCCCCGCCCCCGGACCGCACCTGAAGCGGGGTCAGAGATCCCGCAACAGTTCGTTGATACCCACCTTGGAACGGGTTTTTTCATCCACCCGCTTCACGATCACGGCGCAGTAGAGGCTGTACTTGCCGTCCTTGGACGGCAGGTTGCCGGATACCACCACCGAGCCGGCGGGGATGCGGCCGTAGGTCACTTCGTCCTTCTCCCGGTCATAGATGCGGGTGCTCTGACCGATGTAGACCCCCATGGAGATCACCGAGCCTTCCTCCACGATCACCCCTTCCACCACTTCGGAGCGGGCGCCGATGAAGCAGTTGTCCTCGATGATGGTGGGAGAGGCCTGCAGGGGTTCGAGCACGCCGCCGATGCCCACGCCCCCGGAGAGGTGCACGTTCTTGCCGATCTGGGCACAGGAACCCACGGTGGCCCAGGTGTCCACCATGGTGCCGGCATCCACATAGGCGCCGATGTTCACGTAGGAGGGCATCAGCACCACGCCGGGGGCGATGTAGGCGCCGCGCCGGGCGGTGGCGGGCGGCACGATGCGCACGCCGCTCTCGCGCAGTTCCCGGGAATTGCTGTCGGCCCACTTGGCGTCCACCTTGTCGTAATAGTGGGTGAAGCCGCCCTTCATGAGCTGGTTGTCGTTGATGCGGAACGACAGCAGCACGGCCTTCTTGAGCCACTCGTTCACCACCCACTGGCCATCACGCTTTTCCGCCACCCGGGCGGTGCCCCGGTCCAGCATGTCGATGGCTTCCATCACCGCATCCTTGAGGCGGGTGTCAGCATTGCGCGGGTTGATTTCGACGCGTCTTTCAAAGGCGTCTTCGATGAGGGTCTGGATATCGGTCATGGAAATACTCCGGTGATGATGAAGGTAACAAGGAGGAGGATAGCCGGGGATCGGCTGATTCAGTGATCCGTCAGGAACGCCCGGATGCGCTGGGCGGCTTCCACGCATTCCGCCAGGGAAGCCACCAGGGCCATGCGCACCCGGTTGCGGCCGGGGTTGCCGGCGGCGGTGTCCCGGGACAGGTAGCTGCCGGGCAGGACGGTGATGTTCCAGCGGGCAAAGAGTTCGCGGGCGAAGCGCTCGTCATCCATGGGGACTTCCGGCCACAGATAGAACCCCGCGTCGGGCCGCCTCACGGGCAGGACATCACTCAGGATTTCAAGGACAGCGTCGAACTTGCGGCCGTAGAGATCCCGGTTTTCCTCCACGTGGGTTTCGTCATTCCAGGCCGCGATGCTGGCCGCCTGTACCGGGGGCGCCATGCTGCAGCCGTGGTAGGTCCGGTATTGATGGAAGGCCGTCATGACCCGTGCATCGCCGGCCACGAAGCCGGAACGCAGGCCCGGCAGGTTGGAGCGCTTGGACAGGCTGTGGAAGACCACCACCCGGTTGAAGTCGCCCTGGTGTCGGGCCGCGACCCCGAGCAGGCCCGGCGGTGGTGGCTGGTCGTTGAAATAGATCTCGGAATAGCACTCGTCCGCGGCGATGATGAAGTCATGGCGATGGGCCAGTTCCAGCACCCGCACCAGGTAATCTTCCGGCATCACGCTACCGCTGGGATTGCCCGGGCTGCACAGATACAGGAGCTGGCAGCGGTCCCACTGTGCCGGCGTGACGGCATCCAGGTCCGGGAGGAAGCCGTGCTCCGGCAACAGGTCCATGAAGCGGGGTCTGGCATCGGCCAGCAGGGCGGCCCCTTCGTAGATCTGGTAGAACGGATTGGGCATGAAGACTTCCGCCGATTGCCGGCTGCGGTCCACCACGCACTGGGCCAGGGCGAACAGGGCTTCCCGGGTGCCGCTCACGGGCAGGATATGGTGCTGGGGGTCCAACAGGCCCTCGGGCAGGCCGAAGCGTCGGCCGGCCCATCCGGCGATGGCCTCGCGCAGGGCATCCGAACCCCGGGTGAGGGGGTAGCCCGACAGGCCGTCCAGATGGGCGATGAGGGCCTCCCGGGCCACGGCGGGCGCGGCGTGTCGGGGTTCGCCGATGGACAGGGCGATGTGTCCGAGTGCGGCCGGAGGCGTCGCCCCCTGCTTGAGGGCGGCCAGCTTCTGGAAAGGATAGGGTTGCAGTCGATCCAGATCGGGATTCATCGTGCCGTGTCGTCGGTGGTCGGTTGAACGGCGCGACAGTATACGCCATAACGGCGTGTCCCGGCCGATCCGCCGGTCCTCATGGGGTCTGCGGGCTGGTGGCGGGGTCCTGCAGCGCCTCCCGCAGGCGATCCGTGATCAGCTGCCGTCGTTCCGGGTCCTGGATGGGCTGGTCATTCAGTTCGGTGACGTAGAATACGTCATCGGCCTGCTCGCCGGCGGTGGCGATCTTGGCATTGTAGACCTTGACCCCGCAGTCCATCAGCACGATGCCGATCCGTGACAGCAGTCCCGGCCGGTCAGCCGTGGAAATGGACAGTACCGTGCGGTTGTGGTGGGGCAGGGGATCGAAGCTCACCTGGGTGGCCACGTCGAAATGCTTGAGCCGGCGCGGGGTGGTGCGCCGGATGACCCCGGGGCGCTTGTCCGGATCGTTGAGTCTTTCCCGGAGCAGTCGGCCGATTTCCTGGACCCGCTCGGCACTGGCGATGGGCTGACCGGTGTCTTCCAGTACCAGGAAGGTATCCAGGGTGCGATCGGTGCGCGTGGTGATGATTCTGGCATCCACGATGTCCAGTCCCAGCTGGGTCAGGGCGGTGGCGGTCAAGGCAAAGAGATGGGGGTGATCCCGGGTGTAGAGGAAGATCTCGGTGCTGCCACGGGCGGTTTCCTGGCGCACCAGGACCAGCGGCAGGTCCGCTTCATCCACCTCATGGATGGCGCGGGTGTGCCAGGCGATCTCGTCGGCGGAATGGCGCAGGAAGTATTCCGCGTCGAAATGGCCCCAGATCCGCAGGCAGTCGGAGGCCGCCATACCCTGTGCCTGGAGCAGTTCCAGGGCATGGGTCTGTACCTCGCCCACCAGTTCGTCCTGGTCCGGCGGATTGTCCAGGCCGCGGCGCAGCATGCGCTGGGTAGAGGCATGGAGGCTGGAGATCAGCGAGCTTTTCCAGGAATTCCAGAGCTGTGGATTGGTGCCCTGGATGTCCGCCACGGTCAGCAGATAGAGATGAGTCAGGCGCATGCTGTTGCCCACCTGGGCGGCAAACTCCATGACCACCCCTGGATCGGAGATGTCGCGCCGCTGCGCAGTCAGGGACATGAGCAGATGGGCCTTCACCAGCCAGGCCACCAGATTGGCGTCATGGACCGCCAGGCCATGATGCAGGCAGAAGTTTCGCGCCTCGTCGGCGCCCAGTTCGGAATGATCACCATCGCGCCCCTTGGCGATGTCATGAAACAGCCCGGCCAGATAGAGCAGCTCCGGCTTGGGGATCTGGCGGAACAGCCGCGCACATTCGGGCAGGTCGCTCTCGTGCTCGGGCGCGGCGAAGCGCCTGAGATTGCGAATCACACCCAGGATGTGCTCATCCACGGTGTAGATGTGGAACAGATCGTACTGCATCCGGCCCACGATCATGCCGAAGGCCGGCAGATAGGCGGCCAGAACTCCGTAACGGTTCATTCGCCGTAGCTGCCGGGTGACCCCGTGGGGTTGACGCAGGATCTCCATGAACAGGGTGCGACAGGCGAGATTCTGGCGGAATTCATCATCGATCAGGTGTCGCTGGGCACGGATCTCGCGGATGGTGGAGGCCCGAATGCCTTTCAGTTCCGGATGTTGCTGCAGCAGCAGGAAGGTCTCCAGCAGGGCCGGGGGGTACTGCCGGAAGACCTGGGGATGGGTGATCTCCAGAAAACCCCGTCGGGCCTGGAAGCGGCGGTTGATGGGTACCACCTCGTCACTGTGATCTTCCAGAAGAATGGCTTCGCTGAAGTGCTGCAGCAGCATTTCATTCAGGCACTCAAGCACCATCACGGCACGGAAATACTGCTGCATGAACTGCTCCACGGCCAGATTATGATCCTGGTCGGTGAAGCCCAGCAGATTGGCAAGGCGGCGCTGATAATCGAACAACAGCCGGTCTTCCTTGCGACCGCTGAGCATGTGCAGGGCAAAACGTACCCGCCACAGATAGTTCTGTCCGGCCACCAGGTCGTGGCACTCCGCGTCGGTCAGAAAGCCGTGGGATACCAGTTCATCCAGGGCGCTGGCGCCGAAATGGCGTTGGGTCACCCAGCCGATCATCTGGATGTCCCTGAGGCCGCCGGGGCCTTCCTTGAGATTCGGCTCCAGGCGATAGGCGGTTTCACCGAAACGCTGGTGCCGGGCCTCCTGTTCCGCCAGCTTGGCGGCGAAGAATTCGCGGCTGTTCCACATGCGCTCAGGGGCGATTCGCTCCCTCAGGGCCTCGAACTGGCCGGTCGGCGTCAGCAGGGGGCGAGATTCCAGCAGGTTGGTGGCGACGGTGATGTCCCGCGCGGCCTCCCGGGTGCAGTCATCCAGGGTGCGCACACTGTGCCCGACCTCAAGGCCGATGTCCCAGAGAAAGGTGAGGAACTGCCCGATTCGTTCCTCCTGCTCCCGGTTCAGGGGGGTATCGAAGAGCACCAGGATGTCGATGTCCGAACCGGGATGCAGTTCCCCGCGGCCATAGCCGCCCACGGCCACCAGGCCCAGTCCGGCCTGGTGGTGGAGCGACAGGGCCTCCCAGGCCGCCACCAGCAGGCGATCCATGGCGGCGGCCCGGGCCTGGACAAGATCGGTGACGTCCACCCCGTCGATGAAGGCCGTTTCCAGATCCTTGCGTACCCGGGTAACGAGAGACGCATACTGCAGTCGGTCCGGCGGTTGCACGGGGCGAAGGTCCTGGTACGACGCCTCCCACTCCAGGCGGTGAGCAATGGGGTCGGGCAGCGGGGTCAGGAGACGCATGCGGGCAGGCTCAACAAGGCGGGGTCTCGTCCTTGCGCAGGGTGAGGACTTCATGGCCGTCCTCGGTGACGAGGAGGGTATGCTCCCACTGGGCGGACAGGCTGTGGTCCTTGGTGACCACGGTCCAGCCATCGGCCAGCAGGCGGGTATGACGCTTACCTGCGTTGACCATGGGCTCGATAGTGAAGGTCATGCCGGGTCTGAGTTCCACGCCTTCCCCCGGGCGTCCGAAGTGCAGGACCTGAGGGTCTTCATGAAACTCCCGGCCGATGCCGTGGCCGCAGTACTCACGCACCACGCTGAAGCGTTCTTTTTCCACGTAGGTCTGAATGGCGTGACCGATGTCGCCCAGGCGGACACCGGGGGCCACCATGTCGATGCCGCGCCACAGGGCTTCATGGGCCACGTCCACCACCCGTTGGGCCTGCACGGAGGGCTTGCCGATGATGAACATGCGGCTGGTGTCGCCGTGATAGCCGTCCCGGATCACGGTGATATCGACATTGAGGATGTCACCGTCCTTGAGGCGGCGGTCGCCGGGGATACCGTGGCAGACCTGGTGGTTGATGGATGTACAGATGGACCGGGGGAATCCTCGATAGTTCAGGGGGGCCGGTATGGCGCCCTGCACCCGGGTGATATGGTCGTGGCAGAGCCGGTCCAGTTCGTCGGTGGTGATGCCCGCCTGCACATAGGGGACGATCATTTCCAGCACCTCGGCGGCACAGCGGCCGGCCAGGCGCATTTTCTCGATTTCTTCCGGGGTCTTGATGGTGACGGGCATGCTGGGGAGGGTCCGGGGTAGGGCGCCTTGGCCGGCGCCGATGGGGTCCGGCGGACCGCGCCATGCGTTTGTTGTGAAAGACTGTTTATGGTATAAAGCGCCCGCGTTCCATGCAAACCCAACTGCGGGTGCGTACTTCATCCACTTCATTGTTCCAAATCCACACATGCGCCGGCACGTGCAGCGGGGTGCCCCGAAAGGGGTTGCTGTTCGGGGCGCATGGAGGCCCAACCCGAGGAGAACCTCTCGTCATGCCTAACGTGACCATGCGTCAAATGCTCGAAGCCGGTGTCCATTTCGGTCACCAGACCCGTTACTGGAACCCCAAGATGGACCAGTATATCTTCGGGCATCGCAACAAGATTCACATTATCAACCTTGAAAAGACCGTCCCCCTTTTCAACGATGCCATGAACTACCTGGGCAAGATGTCCGCCAATGGTGGCAAGATCATGTTCGTGGGCACCAAGCGGTCCGCCCGTGATCTGGTGGCCGAACACGCCCAGCGCTGCAAGATGCCCTACGTCAACCACCGCTGGCTCGGCGGCATGCTGACCAACTTCAAGACCGTGCGCGAATCCATCCGTCGTCTCAAGGAACTGGAGACCATGAAGGAAGACGGCACCCTGAACCGCCTGAGCAAGAAGGAAGCCCTGATGCGCACCCGCGAGATGGAAAAGCTAGAGCGCAGCCTGGGCGGCATCAAGGATATGCCCGGTCTGCCCGATGCCATGTTCGTGATCGACGTGGGCTATGAGCGCATCGCCATCAGTGAAGCCCGCAAGCTGGGTATCCCCGTAGTTGCCGTGGTGGACAGCAACAACTCCCCCGAGGGCGTCGATTACGTCATTCCCGGCAACGATGACGCCATGCGCGCCATTCAGCTCTATCTCGCCGCCGCGGCCGACGCCGTGTGCGACGGTCTCAACGTGGCCCGCACCACTGCTTCCAGCGAGTTCGTCGAGGTGGAAGAGGCGGCTGCACAGCCCGCCGCCGAAGCCGGCGACAAGTAACACGCTGCCGGGGCCGCGCCCATCTTCGGGGCGGTCCCGACGACACAGATTTGATTCAGGAGTGACCCCATGCAGATTACCGCATCCATGGTTAAGGAACTGCGCGAACGTACCGGCGCAGGCATGATGGAATGCAAAAAAGCGCTGGCCGAAGCCGGCGGCGACATGGAGGCTGCCATCGAGCAGATGCGCAAGTCCGGTGCCGCCAAGGCTGTGAAGAAGGCCGGTCGCGTGGCCGCCGAAGGTCAGGTGATGGTCGCCGCCAGCGAAGACGGTCGTCGCGCCGCCATCGTGGAAGTGAACTGCGAAACCGACTTCGTGGCCAAGGATGACAACTTCCAGGGCTTCGTCCGCCTGGTGGCCGACACCCTGGTGGCCCAGTCACCCGCCGACGTGGAGGCCCTGATGGCCCTGTCCACCGCGGAAGGCACACTGGAAGAAGTCCGTGCCGGTCTGGTGGCCAAGATCGGCGAGAACATCCAGGTGCGTCGCTTTGAAGTGATCAACAGCGACGGCCGTCTGGGTCATTATCTGCACGGTACCCGCATCGGCGTGCTGGTGGAAATGAACGGCGGCAATGATGACCTGGTGCGTGACGTGGCCATGCACATCGCAGCCAGCCGTCCGGTCTGCGTCGACGAGTCCCAGGTGCCTCAGGAACTGCTGGAGCAGGAAAAGAACATCTTCCGCGCCCAGGCCGAGGAAAGCGGTAAGCCGGCCGAAATCATCGAGAAGATGATCGTCGGTCGCATCAAGAAATATCTGGCGGAAATCACCTTGGTGGGTCAGCCCTTCGTCAAGGATCCCGATAATACCGTGGGCAAGCTGCTGCAGGACGCCGGCGCCCAGGTGAATCGCTTCGTACGTTACGAGGTGGGCGAAGGGATCGAGAAGAAGGTGGAGAATTTTGCCGAAGAAGTGATGGCCCAGGCCAAGGGCGCTTGATATCTTCTGTATCCTGATGGCGGTGGCTCCAGATGATGGGGTCACCGCCGTCCGCATGAGTGTCCCGGTTCACCGGAGGCACCCGGTTTCAGGCTCGACACAATACAAACAAGGTTTCCCATGAGCGATGACAAGCGTCCCGCCTTTAAGCGCATCCTTCTGAAGCTGAGTGGCGAGGCCCTGATGGGTGACCTGGATTTCGGTATCTGTCCGGACATCCTGGCCCGGGTCGCTCGCGAGGTGTCCGAACTCAGTCGCCTGGGCGTGGAGGTGGCCATCGTCATCGGAGGCGGCAACATCTTCCGCGGTGCCGGCATGGCCCAAGGCGGCATGGACCGGGTCACGGCCGACCATATGGGCATGTTAGCCACGGTGATGAATGCCCTGGCCATGCAGGATGCCCTGGAGCGGGAAGGGAAGTTCTGTCGCGTCATGTCCGCCCTCAAGATCAATCAGGTCTGCGAGGACTACATCCGTCGTCGTGCCGTGCGTCACCTGGAAAAGGGCCGCATCGTCGTCTTTGCCGCCGGCACCGGCAATCCCTTCTTTACTACCGATACCGCGGCCAGCCTGCGGGCCATCGAGATGAACACCGATATCATGATCAAGGCCACCAAGGTGGATGGTGTCTATGACTCGGACCCCATGACCAATCCCGATGCCAGCCGTTACGAGCGCCTCACCTACGAGGAAGTGCTCACCCGCCGCCTGGGTGTCATGGATGCCACGGCCATCGTGATGTGCCGGGATAATGACATGCCGATGCGGGTCATCAACATATTCAAGGAAGGGGACCTGCTGCGCCTGATCATGGGCGAGAATGTGGGCACCCTGGTCGAGAGAGGTTGAACAGCATGATTGAAGCTATCAAGAAGGATGCCGCGACCCGCATGGGCAAGAGCATCGATTCCCTGCGTCAGGAAATGGCCAAGATCCGCACGGGTCGCGCCCACACCAGCCTGCTGGACCACGTGATGGTGGAGTATTACGGCAGTGAGGTACCCATCAACCAGGTGGCCAACGTGGGTGTGGAAGACTCCCGCACCCTGACCGTGACCCCCTGGGAACAGCCTATGGTGGCCAAGGTGGAGAAGGCCATCATGAACTCCGACCTGGGTCTGAATCCCTCATCGATGGGTACCGTGATTCGTGTTCCCATGCCGGCCCTTACCGAGGAACGGCGCAAGGACCTGGTGAAGGTGGTGCGCCACGAGGCTGAAAACGCCCGTGTCGCCATCCGCAATATCCGTCGTGATGCCAACAATGAACTCAAGAACCTGGTCAAGGACAAGTCGATCTCCGAGGACGAGGATCGCAAGGGTCAGGAAGAAGTGCAGAAGCTGACCGATCAGTACATCGCCGAAGTCGACCGTGTGCTGGCGGAAAAGGAAAAGGAACTGATGGCCGTCTGAGCCGCGGGATGAACCACCGATAGTGACTCAAGCGCCCGCCAGTGCACCGGGTATCCCGCGTCATGTGGCCGTTATCATGGATGGTAACGGTCGCTGGGCCCGTGCCCGTCATCTTCCCCGCACCGAAGGTCATCGCCAGGGCGTCAATGCCGTCCGGATGGTGGTGCGTACCTGCGCTTCCCGCGGGGTCAAGGTGCTCACCCTGTTCGCCTTCAGCAGCGAGAACTGGCGTCGGCCCCGGCAGGAAGTCGGGACCCTGATGGAGCTGTTCGTGGGCTCTATCCGCCGCGAACTGCCGGAGCTGGAGGAAAAGGGCATCCGATTGCGTTTCATCGGCGATCGCAGCGCCTTTTCCTCGCGGCTTCAGGATCGCATGGCGGAGGCGGAGCAGCGCACCCGTGACAATACCCTGATGGAGCTGGTGGTGGCGGTGAGCTACGGCGGGCGTTGGGACATCACCCATGCTGCCGCCGTACTGGCCGAAAAGGTCCGCGCCGGTGTGCTGACGCCCGAGCAGATCACGCCGGAGATTCTGGATGCCCATCTCTCTACCGCCGGTCTTCCCGACCCGGATCTGTTCATTCGCACTGGCGGGGAAAAACGGGTGAGCAATTTTCTGCTTTGGCAGCTGGCCTATACGGAGCTTTTCTTTACCGACGTGCTCTGGCCGGATTTCAGCGAGGACGACCTGAACCAGGCCTTTGCCTGTTTTTCCGGTCGTCAGCGCCGTTTCGGGTATATCGAAGAACAACTGGCCGGAGGCAGTGGTGCTTAAACAGCGAGTCATAACCGGTCTTCTGCTGGCCGTGGTGGTGTTTTCGGCGATCCTGTTGTTGCCGTCCTTCTGGTTTGGGCTGGCGGTATTGGCCGTGTGCCTGGGTGGGGCCTGGGAATGGGCCCGGCTCTGCGGCCTGGAGTCCGGCGGGCAGCGAGGCCTGTACGTGACCGGGGTCGCCGCCCTGGCCGGACTGGGTGCCTTCACGGCCTTCGCCCTGGACCAGATCTGGCCGGTGGTGCTGGGCGTCCTGTGGTGGGGCGGGGTTCTCGTGGTGCTGGCCTTCTACCAGCCGGCGGCCCGGGACAACCGGGTCCTTTGGCGACGCTATGGCCTGGGCAGTGCGGGCGTGCTGACCCTGGTACCCGCCTTCATCGCCCTGGTCTGGCTGCATCAGGTACAGCCCGCCCTGGTGCTCTATCTCATTCTGCTGACGGCGACGGCGGACAGCGCCGCCTATTTCGCCGGGCGTCGTTTCGGTCGTCATAAGCTGGCGCCACGCATCAGCCCCGGCAAGACCCGCGAAGGTCTGCTGGGTGCCCTGATTGCCATCGTCCCCTTCGGCCTGCTGGGCGCCTGGTATTTCGGCGTGATCCCCGCCCTGTGGTTCTTCTTTGTCTGCCTGTGTCTGGTCACGGCCCTGGTGTCCGTGGCCGGAGACCTGTTTGAAAGCGTGCTCAAGCGGGAGGCCGGTGCCAAGGATAGCGGTGCCTTGCTGCCCGGACACGGCGGTATTCTGGATCGCATCGACAGCCTCACCGCGGCAGCTCCCGTCTTCCTGATGGGCCTCCTGTGGGGCGTAATTATGGCAAGATAGTCCCTTGATGGCGAAAGCGGCCTTTGCCGGGGCCCGGCTTGCCGTTTCACCCCAAGGTCAGTTTACCGGGAGACTTCTTGATGAGTGCTTCACCAAAGGGCGTCACCGTCCTTGGCGCGACTGGAACCATCGGCGTCAACACCCTGGACGTCATCGCTCGCCATCCGGACCGCTATCGCGCCGTGGCCCTCACCGCCAATGGCAATGTGGAGCGTCTGCTGGAGCAGTGCAGGACCCATCGGCCCGACTATGCGGTGGTGGCCGATCCGGCCCATGCGGGGGCACTGGAAGCCGGTATTCGTGCCGCCGACCTGTCCACCCGGGTCATGGCCGGTCCCGAAGCCCTGGCCGAAGTGGCCGCCCTACCGGAAACCGATTACGTCATGGCTGCGATCGTCGGCGGGGCGGGGCTGTTGCCTTCCCTGGCCGCTGCCCGGGCGGGCAAGCGGGTGCTGCTGGCCAACAAGGAAGCCCTGGTGATGTCCGGACGCCTGTTCATGGATCAGGTCCGGGCCTCGGGCGCGGAACTGCTGCCCATCGACAGCGAGCACAACGCCATCTTCCAGTGCATGCCGTCTGATTTTTCCCGCGGTCTGCCCAAGGTGGGGGTGGAAAGAATCCTGCTGACTGCATCCGGCGGACCCTTCCGGCGCCTGCCTGCCCAGGATCTGGAGGCGGTCACGCCGGATCAGGCCTGTGCCCACCCCAACTGGGTCATGGGCCGCAAGATCTCGGTGGATTCCGCCTCCATGATGAACAAGGGCCTGGAACTGATCGAGGCCTGCTGGCTGTTCGATACCACGCCGGAGTGTATCGAGGTGGTACTGCATCCCCAGAGCGTGATTCACTCCATGGTGGCCTATACCGATGGCTCGGTGCTGGCCCAGTTGGGCAATCCGGACATGCGTACCCCCATCGCCCACGCCATGGCCTGGCCGGAGCGCATCACCTCGGGCGTGGCGCCGCTGGACATCATGGAGATTGCCCGCCTGGATTTCGAGCGTCCCGACATGGACCGTTTCCCCTGCCTGCGACTGGCCTACGAGGCCTTCAGTGCCGGCGGTACCGCCACCGCCATCCTCAACGCGGCCAACGAAGTGGCCGTGGATGCCTTCCTGTCGGCGCGCATCCGTTTCACCGACATCCCCCGGCTGATCTCCCATGCCCTGGAGACCCTGCCCCATCAGGAAGCCGATTCCCTGGAGCGGATCCTGGCGGTGGATCGGGAAGCCCGGGAAGTGGCGGCCGCGGCGGTGCGCGAAGGCCGGCTGCTTGAGCGTTCCCTGCATTCATGAGCATCCTGATCAGCATCCTCGCCTTCATCGTTGCCATCGGGCTGCTGGTGACGGTGCACGAGTTCGGCCACTATTGGGTGGCCCGGCGTTGCGGCGTGAAGGTCCAGCGCTTCTCCATCGGCTTCGGTCGTCCCCTGTGGACACGGGTGGCAGGCCGGGATCGCACCGAATATGTCATCGCCGCCATCCCCTTGGGCGGCTATGTGAAGATGCTCGATGAGCGCGAGGAGCCGGTGCCGGAGGCGGAGCGTCATCGCGCCTTCAACCGCCAGACCGTGGGCCGGCGCATGGCCATCGTCGCCGCCGGTCCGGCGGCAAATTTCCTCTTTGCTATCCTCGCCTACACCTTGATGTTCATGGTCGGGGTCGGCGGCATCAAGCCCGTGGTGGGGCATGTGGAGCCCGGTTCCCTGGCCGCCGAGGGCGGTTTCGAGGCCCGGGATCTGATCCTGCGGGTGAACGAGACCGAAACGGCCACCTGGGAACTTGCCGCCCTCAATCTGCTCGAACAGGGCCTGGATGGTCGCCGGGTGGAGGTACTGGTACGCGATGCCGAGGGCAGGGAAGTGGTTCGTTCACTGGACCTGAGCGACCGGCGCCGACTGCTGGACGAAGGTCCCCTGTTGGACAAGCTGGGTATCGTTGCCTGGCATGCCTGGTCGGAGCCGGTACTGGGGGAACTGATCCCGGAGGGTGCCGCGGCCCGTGCCGGGCTACGCTCGGGAGACCGGATCCTGCAGGCGGACGGCATCCGCATCGACAGCTGGCAGTCCTGGGTGGCCCATGTTCAGGCCCGCCCCGAACAGCCCATCGAGCTGTGGATCGAGCGGGACGGTCGCCGTGAATTCATGGTGATCCGGACCGACAGCCGGGAGGTCAACGGCGAGCGGGTGGGGCTGATCGGCGCCTATCCCCATGTGGACGAGGCCACCGCCGAGGCCATGCGGGCCCAGGTCCGTCACGGCCCCTGGATCTCGTTCGTCCATGGCGTGGAACGAACCTGGGCCATGAGCGTCATGACCCTGCGGGTGATGTGGCGCCTGCTCACCGGCGAGGCGGCGGTGAGCAATATCGCCGGCCCCATCAGCATTGCCGAGTATGCGGGCGTCACCGCCGTGATCGGGCTCTCGGCATTTCTGGGTTTTCTCGCCATCGTCAGTATCAGTCTCGGGATCATCAATCTGCTGCCGATTCCCATACTTGACGGTGGTCATCTGCTGTACTACTGCGTGGAGCTCATCAAGGGCAGTCCCGTGTCGCCGACGGTGGAAGCCATCGGCCAGCGGGTCGGGATCGTGATGATCGGACTTTTGATGACGCTCGCGTTCTATAACGATTTCATGCGAATCCTGGGTTGATACCGAATGTCTCGTGAGTCACGACGTCTGCTTGCCGGTCTGGGCCTTGCCGCCATGCTGGGCTGGTCAACATCGGCACTGGCCGGCAACGGTTTTGTGATCCGGGACATCGAGGTCGAGGGTCTGCAGCGCATTGCCGCCGGCACGGTGTTCACCTACCTGCCCGTGGCGGTGGGGGATGCCTTCGATGACGGCCAGGCACCGGAGGTGATCCGGGCCCTGTTCCGTACCGGCTTCTTCTCCGACATCTCCCTGAGTCAACGTGGTGACGTGCTGGTGGTGGAGGTGGAGGAGCGGCCCGCCATCAACGAGATCCGCATCAGCGGCAATCGGGACATCAAGACCGACCAGCTCCTGGATGCCTTGCGGCAGGTGGGCATGGCCCGTGGTCGGGTCTTCAATCGCACCGTGCTCGAGCGCATGGAGAATGAACTGCTGCAGCAGTATTTCGCCCGCGGCAAGTACAACGTGCAGGTGGATGTGGAGGTGGAGTCGCTGCCCCGCAACCGGGTTGACGTGGTCATCGAGATCGCCGAGGGTCGGGTGGCCCGGATCCAGCAGGTGAGGGTGGTGGGTAACGAAGCCTATTCCGAGCGGGAGCTGATTCGTCGTTTCGATTCCGGCGTGCCCCGCTGGTATGCCCTGTTCAGCCGCCGTGATCATTATTCCAAGCAGCGCCTGGCGGGGGATCTGGAAAAACTGCGTACCCGCTACCTGGATTCCGGCTTCATCAACTTCAACGTGGATTCCACCCAGGTCACCCTGACCCCGGATCGTCGGGACATCTATGTCACCATCAATATCGATGAAGGCGAGCAGTATCGGGTGAGCGAGGTCAGTCTGGCGGGCAATCTCATCGTGGACGAGCAGGAACTGCGGGATCTGCTGGCCATTGCCCCGGGGGATACCTTCTCCCGCAGCCTGATCACCGAGACCTCCAATCGCATCTCCCGCCGTCTGGGGGATGAGGGTTACGCCTTTGCCAACGTCAATCCGATTCCCCAGCTTGACGAGGAGAATCAGGAGGTTGCCCTGACCTTCTTTGTCGATCCCGGTCAGCGGGTCTATGTGCGCCGGATCAACTTTACCGGTAACTCCCGCACCCAGGACGAGGTCTTTCGCCGTGAAATGCGGCAGATGGAAGGCGGTTGGTATTCCACCTCGAACGTGGATCGCTCCCGGGTCCGCCTGCAGCGCCTCTCCTATGTGGAGGATGTGAACATCGAGACCCGCCGGGTGGCCGGGACCGAGGATCAGGTGGACCTGGACATCGCGGTGTCCGAGCGCCTGTCCGGCAGTTTCATGATCGGTGCCGGGTATTCCCAGAGCCAGGGCGTGCTGTTCAATACCAGCCTGTCCCAGGACAATTTCTTTGGTACCGGCAACCGGGTCTCCCTGGCCCTGAACAACAGCCGGGTGAGCACTCTCTACAGCCTGTCCTTTACCAACCCCTATTACACCCTGGACGGGGTCAGTCGGGGCTTCAATATCTTCTATCGGGAGACGGATGCCTTCCGGGCGGATATTTCCCGCTATTCCTCCAACCGGCTGGGGGCCAATATCACCTACGGCATTCCCCTCACCGAGTACAACACCTTCCGCATCACCCCCGGCTATGAGCGGGTGGAGATCCTCACTTCCGACAATACTCCCGATGAGATCTTCAACTACCTGGATGAAAATGGTGACCGGTATGATCTCTATACCCTGACTACCAGCTTCATCCATGATACCCGCAACCGGACCGTGTTCGCGGATCGCGGCAACCTGCAGCGGATCAGTCTGGAGGCCTCCCTGCCCGGCAGCGACCTGGAATACTATAAGGTGGATTATCGCAACCAGCTCTTCATCCCCCTGCGGCCGGGGCTGACCTTCGCCCTGTCCGGGGAAGTGGCTTACGGGGATGCCTACGGGGATACCTCCGATCTGCCGTTCTTCGAGAAGTTCTTCGCCGGCGGCACCCGCTCGGTACGGGGTTACCGGGATCTGAGCCTGGGACCCCGGGACAGCCGAAATGACCCTTATGGCGGGAACTTCCGGGTGCTGGGCAGTGCCGAACTCATCTTCCCGCCGCCGTTCATGGATCAGGCCCCCAATGTGCGCATGAGCCTGTTCCTGGATGCCGGCCAGGTATTCGAGACCTATGATGATTTCGAGACCGGCGAGATCCGCGCCTCGATCGGTGCCGGCATGACCTGGCTGTCCCCGGTGGGCGCGTTGACATTCAGTCTGGCGCAGGCGTTAAATGACAAGCCCGAAGATCGCCTGCAGTCGTTCCAGTTCAGTATCGGCGCCTCCTTCTGACGGCGTCTTGTCGAGTATGAAAAAGGGTTGTTGAACGGGCTGAGTCAGCCTTTTGTCTGCCCAAGTTTTGGAGAAACGGTTTGAAGCGCAATGTTCTGAGAATCACCACCGGCCTGTTGCTGGTGTGTTTGCTTGCGATCTCCGGTGCCGCCGCGGCCAACGCCAAGGTGGCCTTCGTCAACATCAATCGTGTCATGGAACAGTCTCCCCAGGCGGAGGCCTCCCTGCGGGCGCTGGAAGAAGAGTTCTCCCCCCGGGACTCGGAGCTGGTGGCGGAACGGGACGCCCTGCGCCGCATGCAGGAGCGTCTGCAGCGGGATGCCGAGGTGATGGGTGCGGATCGCCGTGCCGAACTTGAGCGTGAATTCCGCACCCGTTCCCGGGAGTTCACCCGCGCCCAGGACATGTTCCAGGAAGATCTGAATGTGCGGCGCAACGATGAACTGGCCCGGCTCCAGCGCCTGGTGCACAACGTGATCATGGAGATTGCCCGTGCCGAAAACGTGGACCTGGTGGTCACCGAGCGCACGGTCCTGTACGCCAGCGACCGTATCGATATCACCGGCAAGGTTCTGGAAGAGCTCCGCCGCCAGCATCAAAGAGCCCGCCGCTGATCCGGGGCGGAAGTGATGTCGGTTTCACTGAAAACACTGGCGCGGGCCATCGGCGCCGATCTGCACGGAGCCGGCATTGATGCCGGTGAACGTGTCCTGGACAGCGTGGCCCCGCTGGGCGATGCCGGTCCCGGTCAGCTGTGCTTCATGACCCATGATCGCTACCTGCCCGAGCTCCGTCGGACCCGGGCGGGAGCGGTCATCCTCAAGCCCGCGCATCTACCCGAGTGCCCGGTGCCGGCCCTGGTCTGCGCCAATCCGCACCTGGGATTCGCCCGGGCGGCGGCCCTGTTGCATCCCGAGCCTGTACCCGAACCCGGCATTCATGCCAGTGCCGTGGTCAGTCCTCGGGCCAGGATTCATCCCTCGGTCAGTGTGGGGCCGCAGTGTGTCGTGGCGGCGGGCGTGCAGCTGGATGCCGACGTGGTGCTGGGCCCCGGCTGTATCATCGGCGAGAATGCCCATGTGGGCGAAGGGACCCGGATGCTGGCCCGGGTGACGGTGGGTGCCCGTGTCAGGATCGGTCGGCGAGGATTGCTGCACCCTGGGGCAGTGGTGGGTTCGGAGGGGTTCGGCTTTGCGAAGGACGGCGAGGCGTGGATCCGGGTGCCGCAGGTGGGTACGGTGATCATCGGTGACGATGTGGAGGTGGGGGCCAACACGACCATCGATCGCGGTGCGCTGGAAGATACCGTGATCGAGGACGGGGTGAAACTGGACAACCTGATCCAGGTGGCCCACAACGTGCATATCGGTGCCCACACGGCCATGGCCGGGTGTGTGGGGATCGCCGGTAGTGCCCGCATCGGCAGGCGTTGCTCCATTGGCGGGGGGGTCGGCATTGCGGGCCATCTGGAAATCGCAGACGGAGTGACGGTCACGGGCATGACCCTGGTGAGCCGTTCCATCCCCGAGCCTGGTGTCTATTCCTCGGGTGTGCCGTTCTCACCGGCACGGGAATGGAATCGCAGCCTGGCGCATTTGCGGCGACTCGACACCCTGTCGCGGCGCGTCAGATCCCTGGAAGAGCAGGCATCACGTCAGGGCACCAAGGCTGACTCTGACAACGAATAATCGGTGGTTTGCAGGCAACGCGCAGGGTGGATCCGCCGGCGGCCTGCGAACGCATGACCCTATAAAGTACAAATAAGGAATGACAACTTGGATTCCATGAGCATACATGAGGTGCTGCGCTACCTCCCCCATCGTTTTCCGTTTCTGATGGTGGATCGGGTCACCGACCTCAAACCCGGTGAATATCTGGAGGGTATCAAGAATGTCTCCATCAATGAACCCTATTTCCCGGGTCATTTCCCCATCCGCCCGGTCATGCCGGGTGTCCTGATCCTGGAAGCCCTGGCTCAGGCCACGGGTCTGCTGGCCTTCAAGACCCAGGAACACCGGGGCGAGACCGACAAGCAGCAGCTGTATCTTTTCGTGGGCATCGACGAGGCCCGTTTCCGTCGCCAGGTGGAACCGGGTGATCAGCTCCATCTGCGGGTGGAACTGCTGCGCGTGGTGAGGGGTATCTGGCGCTTCAATGCCGAGGCCAGGGTGGACGGTGAAGTGGTGGCCACCGCGACGCTCATGTGCGCCGGGAAGGATCTGGAGTCATGATCGATGCCCGTGCCGTTGTAGAACCGGGGGCACGCATCGAGGAAGGAGTGCAGATCGGGGCCTTTTCGATCATTGGCCCCGAGGTGAGTATCGGCAAGGGAACCTGGATCGGACCCCATGTGGTGATCACCGGCAAGACCCGTATCGGCGAGGACTGCAAGATTTATCAGTTCGCGTCCCTGGGGGAGGCGCCCCAGGATCTGGGCTACCGGGATGAGGCCACCGCCCTGGAAATCGGTGATCGCACCGTGATCCGGGAGTACGTCACCATCAGTCGCGGCACCCCCAAGGGCGGTGGCGTGACCCGGGTGGGTTCCGACAATCTGATCATGGCCTATGTCCATATCGCCCATGACTGCCACGTGGGCGATCATGTCGTCTTTTCCAACGCGGCCTCCCTGGCCGGGCATTGTCAGGTGGGGGACCGGGCCGTACTGGGGGGATTCACCCTGGTCCATCAGTTCTGTCGGGTGGGGTCTCATGCCTTCACCAGCATGGGCGCGGCCCTGAACCGGGATCTGCCGCCCTATTGCATGGCTTCCGGCAATTACGCCCGTGCCGTCGGCATCAACAAGATCGGGCTCCGGCGTCGCGGTTATTCCGGGGAGACCATCCGTGCGCTGCAACGGGCATTCCGGCATCTGGTGGACGGTCGGGACCGGCAGCAGGGCCTGGAGGCCGTGGCGCCACTGGCGGAGGCGCACCCGGAAGTGGCGGATTTCGTGGCATTTGTGCGGGAAAGTTCCCGCGGCATTCTGCGCACCGATCGGCGCAGTTCCACGGACTGATCGGCACCGCCTTCAGAACCGGGAGTCTTCGGATCCGGACTCCCGTTTCAACGTCACATCCACGATCCGCACCTGCCTGATCGCCTCGATCTCATGGTCGGCGAACCACTGCTCCGCCAGCTTGCGAATGTCACCCAGACCGACCTTGGACAGGGCGATGTCCAGTTCCACGGTCACTTCCACTTTCACGGCGCACCCCTCAGAACGAATTGGTGACCACCCGACCGGACGGGTCCAGCATGTCACGCAAGGTTTCCGGATCTGCAATGCCGGGCAGCTTCAGACTCTGGCCGCCATGGCAGATGATGCCCACCGTGCCGTAGCCGAGCAGACGACCCAGCCAGCTTCGATAGATCCCCGCCGCCTTGATCTCGTCCAGTTCCATGACCCGGGTGCGGCGCAGCAGCGTGCCGGTCACGGTGACCATGCGCCGATCAGTGATGGAGACCTCCGTGTTGAGAAAAATGGCCAGTGCCCGGGCCATCATGCCCGGCAGTACCGCCAGGTAGATGATGGCGGCAATGACCTCACCCCCCAGGCCGAAGGGACCCAGTACCAGCAGCAGGCACAAGGTCACGAGCTGGATCGGGGGCAGGAAGATGGCCCAGTGGGTGTCGGCCCGGAATACCAGGTGTTCTTCCTCGTCCAGCACGGCCTGGGTCACGTCCGCGCGCCCCAGGGAAAAGGACAGGATGGCCATGATGATGGCCGGCGGCAGCAGCAGGGTGCCGGCTACCAGCAGGGTGGTCCCGAGCGGGGTGCCAAAGAAATTCACCCCGGCGAACAGGTTGATTCCGGCCGCCACCAGCACCCCGGCCGCGGTGAAATTCAGGCGGCGTTTCCAGCGCCTTTCGTTGCGCATGCGTTCGCAGCGATGTCGCGGCCACCAGCGCACCAGCAGGTTGATGAGTGTGATGGGGAACAGGATGATGAACAGGGTCAGGGAGATCAGCGCTCCCTGACCCAGCAGGACCATGGATCCCATGAGACTGCCCAGGGAAGTCAGGGCCAGGGTGATGGGAATCCAGCGGGGAGATCGGGTGGTGTCCTTCGTTGTCGTACTCAAGTTGAGGCTCCAGTTAGGCACGATGGGACCCCGGACCGGGTCGAGCCTTCATTTTGCCTGATATTCGGCCCCGATGCCCATGCCGGGGATCAGGAGGGAGATGGATTCTGCGTGCGCCCCTTGAGTTCCCGCACCCGCTCCACGCCCTTGCGGCGCTGGGCGTAGATCACCTGCAGTTTCTGCGCAATCTCCTCGTGCTCATCGCCCGGCGGTGTCTGTTCCAGCCTGGCGGTGAGATCCCGTTCCTTGGTCTTGAGTTTCTTCAACACCTTGCGGATGGATTTGAGTTCCTTGCGCTGGGCGGCCTGATCCGCGCTGAGAAAACCGGCCAGCCTAGCCAGCAGTTTTTTCGTTTTCATCAGTGTGCGTCCGAGTCCTGGGATTGGAATTGCCCCCGGCCATCCGCGCAATATCCTGTTCATCGAGTGCCAGCTGACCTTCGGCGGACTGTTCCGCCCGCGTGGGAGGAAGCAGCAGTGCATGGCTGGCCTCGATCAGGTTCGAGCAGATCTCGAAGGCGTAGTTCTCGTCGTTCATCATCGACGTGGCGATGGAGGAGGACAGGCGTCTGCCACGGATCAGCTCATTGAGGGCCGCCGTGAAGCTGCGGCCGGATTTCTGCACCGACAGCTTAATGGCATCCAGTGACAGTCTGGTGACAGTCTCCGGGTCCTGGGTCCGGAGCTGGCGGATTTCCCGCAGTACCCTGGCAATCTGCAGTCGGATCACGTCATAGCGCTCCCGGATCAGCGGATTGGCGGAGAGACCGTGGCGGGAGAGGTTCTTTTGCAGGTGCTTGGTGGCCTTCACCGCCTCGACGATGTCACGACTGGCCTGCTGCAGGTCGTAGAGCTGTTCCACCGACTGTTGGGACAGCTCCCGGCCCTGGATTTCGCTGATGAAGGCGATGATGTCGCTGTGCAGGCTCTTGATCCTTGCCTCGTACAGATCATCCACGTCCAGGGGGATAATGCGACGGGTATTTTTCACCGCATCCACCAGTGACTGATCCGAGTCGATCACGGCACGGCGCAGGCTGACCCCGTGGGCAATGAGATCATGGGCATTGTCATAGAGATGACCCACCTCCTTGCGCAGGGCGCTGATGGCCGTGGCCGGTGTTTCCAGGGCGCCGGGATAGAGATACAGGGGTTTCTCCTTGGATTTCGGGGCCGGATTCACATATTTGATCAAGGCCCGCTCCAACACCCCGGTGAAGGGGGCCAGCAGGATCACCCCCAGCAGGTTGAACAGGGTGTGGAACAGGGCCAGTTTGAGCAGGTATTCATCATCGGCCAGCCCCAACAGAGCACCCAAATGGTCCACTGCCCAGGCCATCTGCTCGATGAAGGTAATGGCCACAGCCGCCGTCATCACATTGAACAGCACATGGGCAATGGCCAATCGCTTGCCGCCCAGGTTGGCGGTCATGCCGCCGATGGCGGTGGTCACGGCACTGCCCAGGTTGGCACCGATGGCCAGGGCCAGGGCGCTGTCATAGCTGATCTGGCCGGTGGCCAGGGCCGCGATGATCACCAGCAGGGTGGCGTGGCTGGACTGCATGATCACCGTGATCAGCATGCCGATGCCGGTATAGAGCAGCACCCCCAGAATGCCGGGGATCACGTAGCCGGAAAGATCGAAGGCCCCTTGGAATGCCTCGAAGCCTTCCTTCATGTAATGGATGCCCAGGAACAGAAAGCCCACGCCCAGAGTCACATAGCCGATGCCCTGGAGGATCTTCGAGCGCTGCAGTAGCAGGATGACACCGACGACCAGGGCGGGCATGGCATAGCCGGCGATATCCACCCGCAGGCCCAGACCGGCAATCAGCCAGGCCCCGGTGGTGGTGCCCAGGTTGGCCCCCATGATGACACCGATGCCGGCCGCCAGGGTGATCATCTCGGCACTGACGAAGGAAATGGTGACCAGCGACACCAGGGTACTGGACTGCATCAGGGTGGTGCTGGTGATGCCGAAGGCGATGCTTTTCCAGAGCCGGTTGGTGGACGCCCGCAGCACCTGTTCCAGGGTGCCGCCGGTAAAGGCCTTGAAGCCCTTTTCCAGGGACAGCATGCCGAACAGGAACAGCGCCACCCCGGCGGCGATTTCCTTGAAGTCAGGACTGACCCAGAAGCTGTAACCCAGGATCAGCAGAACCAGAGGCAACGGGGCATGGCGCCAGAATCGGATCAAGGGTGTCGCACCTCCCCGTCAACGGTGTCCAACAGGCATCCATGCTCGATCAGTTCCAGGGCCATCCGCGCCACCTTTTCGGAGCCGCCGCCGTCTCCCAGGCGTTGCCGCACCTCGCCCAGGGCATTCACCACCGAGCGGTGATAGTCCTCGTCCATCAGCAGTCGCTCCACTTCCGCGCCGATGTGCTCCGCCGTGGCGGCATCCTGCACGAATTCACGCACCACCTCCCGGCCGGCGACGATATTGGCCAGGCCGATATGGGGAATCAGGATCAGACGGCTCAGAATGGCGTGGGTGATGGGGGAGACCCGGTAGATGATGGCCATGGGGGTCTTGAGCAGGGCCGCTTCCAGGGTGGCCGTGCCGGAGGCGATGATGAGGGCGCGACTGACCGCCATGACATCATAGGTTTGCCCGCTCACCAGCCGGATGTCCAGGGCAGGGTCCAGATGGGGTTCCACATCGCCGGCCACGTCCACGCCGGGGGCCAGGGGCATCACGAATCGGATATCGGGATGCCGTTGGCGCAGCCACCGGCAGGTTTCCATCATGATGGGCAGGTGGCGTCGCAGCTCCCCGCCACGGCTGCCGGGCAGCAACGCCAAGGGGGGATGGTCCAGACCCAGGTCTGCCAGGATCTTGTCCGGGGCGGCGGAGGGGTGGACCACGTCCACCAGGGGATTGCCCACATAGCGGACCGGGATGCCGTAACGCCGGTAGACATCCACCTCGAAGGGAAACAGCACGGCCATGGCATCGATCACCCGGCCGATGCGTTTCACCCGATGGGGGCGCCAGGCCCAGATCTGGGGGCTGACGTAAAACAGCACCCGGATGCCCAGGGCCTTGGCGGCCCTGGCCAGACGCAGGTTGAATTCCACGTAGTCCACCAGCACCAGCAGGTCCGGCGGGTCCGACCGCAGATGTTGCTTGAGGGTTTCCAGGGCCCGGCGGATATCCCGGTACTGGGCGATCACCTCCCACAGGCCCACCACCGCCAGACGTCCGGCATCCACGATCAGTTCCACCCCGGCCTCGCGCATGGCGCCGCAGCCCATGCCGGTATAGCGATTGCCGGGACGCAGGCCTTCCATGGCCCGGACCATGTTGGCGGCATGCAGGTCGCCGGAGACTTCGCCGGCGACAACCATCACATGCAGCGGTGTGTTCGAATCAGTCAAGGGCCCCCCGGATGATATCGGTGATCCGCACCAGATCCTCGTCACGGATCTCGGGATAGATGGGCAGGGACAGGCAGCGCTCGGTGACGGATTCGGTCACCGGCAGGTGGATCCGGGCGCAGCTATCGCCGAAGGCCTTCTGGCGATGCAGGGGGATGGGGTAGTACACGGCGCAGGCGATCCCGGCCTGCTGCAGGGCCTGCATGACGGCGTCCCGGCGGTCCGTCAGCAGGGTGTATTGATGAAACACGTGCACACCCAGGCCGTCCTCGAAGGGCGTGGTCACCGGTGCATCGGCCAGCAGTGCGTTGTAGCGGTGGGCGGCCCGGCGCCGTTCCTGGTTGAAGCGGTCGATGTGCTTGAGCTTGACCCGCAGGATGGCCGCCTGGATCTCGTCCAGGCGGCTGTTGTAGCCGATGATGTCATGGTGATAGCGCACCCGGCTGCCGTGGTTTCTCAGGGTCCGTAACTGGTCGGCGTGCGCATCGGAACCGGTGGTGATCAGGCCGCCGTCACCGTAGCAACCCAGGTTCTTGCTGGGGAAGAAGCTGAAACAGCCAAAAGCGCCGGTGGTGCCGGTCTGGGCGCTGTTCACGGTGGCGCCGAAGGACTGGGCGCAGTCCTCCACCAGGATCAGGTCATGGGCCTTGCACAGGGCCTGGAGCCGGGGCAGGTCCGCCGGCTGTCCGAACAGGTGAACCGGCATGATGGCCCGGGTGCGTTCGTTGATGGCCGCCTCCACCTGGGCCACGTCGATATTGAAGGTGCGCGGATCGATGTCCACGAACACCGGCACGGCCCCCACATAGCGGATGGCCTCGGCGGTGGCGATGAAGGTGAAGGCGGTGGTGATGACCTCATCCCCCTCGCCGATACCGGCGGCGGCCAGGGCCAGATGCAGGGCATCGGTGCCGGAGGCACAGGTGATGGCATGGGGTGTGCCCAGGTAGTCGGCCAGTTCCTGTTCCAGGGCCTGCACGTTGGGGCCCAGGATGAACTGGGTGTTTTCCAGGACCTGGGCGATTCCCGAGTCGATCTCGTCCTTCAACTGGTGGTACTGGGTCTTCAGGTCGACCATTGGGATCATGGTGTGATGTTTCCTTGCTTGAATGAATACGGTCTGTGCGGGAGGGGGTGAGGGCGTCAATCGCGCCGGTCGCGCATGGGTGACCCCTGTCGGACCAGTTCGCTGATGCGGATGGCCGTTTCCAGGGCGCGCTGGCCGTCCTCGCCGGAGACCACCACCGGGGTGCCCTGCTGGATCGCGTCCAGGAAGGCGATGATCTCCGCCTTGAGGGCGTCGCCTTCCTCGAAGAAGCTTTCCTCGCTGATGACCTCGGGGATGCCCGGGAACATCTCCTTGTCGCCCAGCCGATGCACCGACAACCCCCGGTTCTGGAAATCCACCGAGACATAGGCATTTTTCTGGAAGATGCGCATCTTGCGCTCTGTCTTGAGGCTGACCCGGCTGGAGGTGACATTGGCCACGCAGCCGCTTTCGAACTCGATGCGGGCGTTGGCGATGTCGATGGCGTCGGACAGGACCCGGGCGCCGCTGGCGGCGAGGGATTTCACCGGCGAGCGTACCATGTCCAGGATGATGTCGATGTCATGGATCATCAGGTCCAGCACCACGTTCACATCCGTGGCCCGGGGCTTGAAGGGGGCCAGGCGGTGGGATTCGATGAACAGGGGTTCGCCGCGCCGGTCCGCCAGATCCATCAGGGCGGCGTTGAAGCGCTCCATGTGTCCCACCTGCAGGATCACGCCCCGTTCCCGGGCCAGCCGGTTGAGGGCGGCGGCTTCCTCCACGGTGGAGGTGATGGGCTTTTCCACCAGCACGTGGGTACCGTGTTCGAGGAAATCCCGGGCCACGGGAAAGTGCAGGGTGGTGGGCACGGCAATGCTGACGGCATCCACCTGGCCAAGCAGTTCGCGGTAGTCGGTGACGGCGCGACATCCGCATTGTTCGGCCACGGCGGCGGCGGTCTCGGCACTGGCGTCGGCCACCGCCAACAGCTCTGCATTGGGAAGGGCGGCGTATTTCTGGGCGTGGAACTTGCCAAGATAGCCGACGCCGATCACGGCGCATCGTGTGGAGGTCATGGGCGGTCCCGGTGGCTTGGTGAGCGGCGCGGCACGGGCCGGTGGCCCTGATGAGGTGCGCCTTGATAGCATGTCGTGCCTTCATTTTACTCCATGCATGGTGGGAACGACATCAATGACGCTTGATCCGGTGAACCTGGCCCAGGGGCCTGACGTGGCGGGTGTGGACGAAGTGGGCCGTGGTCCGCTGGCCGGCCCGGTGGTGGCGGCGGCGGTGATCCTGGATCCCGCCCGTCCCATCGAAGGATTGAAGGATTCCAAGGCCCTGAGTCCGGCCCGGCGCGAGGCCCTGGATGCACTGATCCGGGAACGGGCCTTGGCCTGGTCCATTGCGGTCTGCAGCCCGGCGGAGATTGATGCGCTGAACATCCTCCAGGCCAGCCTGCTGGCCATGCGTCGGGCGGTGGAGACCCTTTCCGTCGCGCCGGCCCTGGCTTTGGTGGACGGCAATCGCTGTCCGGAAGCGATGCCCTGTCCGGCCCGGGCGGTGGTCGGGGGGGACAGGACCGTGGCGGCCATCAGCGCGGCATCCATCATCGCCAAGGTCCATCGGGATGCCCTGATGGTGGCCCTAGATGCCGAGCATCCCGGCTACGGGCTGGCGGGTCACAAGGGTTATCCCACTCCCGTGCATCTGGAAGCCCTGACCCGCCTGGGGCCGAGCCCCTGTCACCGGATGAGCTTTGCTCCGGTACGGCGGGCGGCCTGCCAGGCGTCCTGAATCCGTCATTCCCGCGCAAGCGGGAGTCCATCGGCCGGTCACGGAGTGAAGCATCTGCTATCTTGTCCCCCCATACCTGCTTCAAGCCTTCAGATATCACTGCGATGACTCAGCCTTTCGTTCACCTCCACCTGCATTCCGAGTTTTCCCTCGTGGACGGACTGGTCCGGGTGGGTCCGCTGGTCGCCGCCGCCAGGGGCGCGGGGATGCCCGCCTGCGCGGTGACCGACCAGAACAACCTGTTCGCCATGGTCAAGTTCTACAAGGCGGCCCTCAAGTCCGGTGTCAAGCCGATCATCGGCGCCGACCTGTGGGTGACCGCCGGCGAACCCGGTGAGCCGCCCACCCGGCTGGTGCTGCTGTGCCAGAACGATCCGGGTTACAAGCGCCTCACCCGCCTCATCAGCCGGGGTTATCAGGAGGGCCAGCAGAGCGGCACGCCGATCCTGGAACGCGAGTGGTTCACCCGCGAGGCCTGCGAGGGTCTGATCGCCCTGTCCGGCGGCCGGGAAGGGGAGGTGGGCAGGGCCCTGCTGTCCAGAGACCCCGATACGGCCGGGCCGGCCTGCGATTTCTGGTGTGATGTCTTCCCCGGTCGCTTCTACCTGGAACTGATCCGCACCGGCCGGGAGGGGGAGGAGGATTACCTGCACGCCGCCGTGGCCCTGGCGGCCGAACGGAACCTGCCGGTGGTGGCCACCAACGATGTGCGTTTCATCAGCCCCGACGATTACGATGCCCATGAGGCCCGGGTCTGCATCCACGAGGGCCGGGTTCTGGACGACCCCCGACGGCCCAGGCGCTACAGCCCCCAGCAATACCTCAAGACCCCGGAGGAAATGGCGGAACTCTTCGCCGACATCCCCGAGGCCCTGGCCAACACGGTGGAAATCGCCCGTCGCTGCAATCTCGTCCTGACCCTGGGGGAGAACTATCTGCCGGAATACCCCATCCCCGCGGGCATGACCACGGACGAGTATTTCCGCCAGCTCTCCCATCGCGGACTGGACGAGCGCCTGGTGCGCCTGTTCCCGCCGGACACCCCGGACCGGGAGGAAAAGGAGAAGACCTACCGGGCCCGTCTGGACGTGGAACTGGACGTGATCTGCCAGATGGGATTCCCCGGCTACTTCCTCATCGTGGCGGACTTCATCCAGTGGGCCAAGGACAACGCCGTGCCGGTGGGACCGGGGCGAGGTTCCGGGGCCGGTTCCCTGGTGGCCTATGCGCTGAAAATCACCGATCTGGACCCGATCCGCTATGAACTGCTGTTCGAGCGATTCCTCAATCCGGAGCGTGTGTCCATGCCCGACTTCGATATCGACTTCTGCATGGAGAAGCGGGACAGCGTGATCGAATACGTGGCCCGGCGCTATGGCCGCGACAAGGTTTCCCAGATCATCACCTACGGCACCATGGCCGCCAAGGCGGTGGTGCGTGACGCCGGTCGCGTGCTGGGTCATGCCTATGGCTTCGTCGATCGCATCGCCAAGCAGATCCCGTTCGAGATCGGCATGACCCTGGACAAGGCCCTGGAGCAGGAGGAGGACCTGCGCCGCAGTTACGAGGAGGACGAAGAAGTCCGCGGCCTCATCGACCTGGCCCGCAAGCTGGAGGGGGTGGCCAGAAACGCCGGCAAGCATGCCGGGGGCGTGGTCATCGCCCCCACCACCCTGACGGATTTTTCCCCCCTGTTCTGCGAACCGGGCGGGCAGGGGGTGGTGACCCACTTCGACAAGGACGACGTGGAGGCCATCGGCCTGGTGAAGTTCGACTTCCTGGGCCTGCGCACCCTCACCATCATCGACTGGGCGGTGCAGACCATCAATGCCCGCCGGGCAAAGGCCGGCGAACCGCCCCTGGACGTCAACGACGTGCCCCTGGACGAGGACGGCACCTTCGGTCTGCTCAAGCGTCAGGAAACCACGGCGGTGTTCCAGCTGGAATCCCGCGGCATGAAGGACCTGATCAAGCGCCTGCAGCCGGACAACTTTGAGGACATCGTCGCCCTCGTGGCCCTCTACCGGCCCGGTCCCCTGCAGTCGGGGATGGTGGACGACTTCATCAACCGCAAGCATGGCCGCGCCAGGGTGGAATACCCCCACCCGGCCCTGGAGCCCATCCTGCGCCCCACCTACGGGGTCATCCTCTATCAGGAACAGGTGATGCAGATCGCCCAGGTACTGGCCGGCTACAGCCTGGGCGGCGCCGACCTGCTGCGCCGCGCCATGGGCAAGAAGAAGCCCGAGGAGATGGCCAAGCAGCGGGAGATCTTCCTGACCGGTGCCGTGGCGCAGGGGGTGGAGGAGGCCACCGCCAGCTACATCTTCGACCTGATGGAGAAATTCGCGGGTTACGGCTTCAACAAGTCCCACTCCGCCGCCTACGCCCTGCTGTCCTACCAGACCGCCTGGCTCAAGCACCACTACCCGGCCGCCTTCATGGCGGCGGTGCTCTCCGCCGACATGGACCACACCGACAAGGTGGTGAACCTGATCGAGGAATGCCGCTGCATGGACCTGGCGGTGATCCCGCCGGACGTGAACACGTCAAGCCATGAGTTCACGGTGCGGGATGACCGGACCATCGTCTATGGCCTGGGGGCCATCAAGGGGGTGGGGGAGTCGGCCATCCAGGTGCTCATCGACAGCCGTCGGACCGATGGCCCCTTCGCCTCGCTGGACGATCTGTGCGTGCGGGCGGATTCCCAGAAGATCAACCGTCGCACCCTGGAGGCCCTGATCCGGGCCGGTGCCCTGGATTCCATCGGCCCCAATCGGGCGACCCTGATGCACAACCTGCCCCTGGCCATGTCCCGGGCCGAGCAGCACCGCCGGGACCAGAGCATGGGGCAGGGGGATCTGTTCGGCATGGCACCGCCGCCGGAAGTGGAGGCAGTGGCTGCCCCCGTGCTGCCGGAGTGGGAGGAAGACATCCGGCTGCTGGCGGAGAAGGAAACCCTGGGGCTTTATCTCACCGGTCATCCCATTACCCGCTACGAGGCGGAGCTGCGGCGCATCACCGGCAAGCGCATCGCCGATCTGCTCTCGGATCTGGCGGACAGCGCCCCCGGGCAGGGGACCGGCGAAACCCAGGGTCGGGGTCGACAGCGGGAGCAGAATGCCCTGATCGCCGGCCTGGTGGTGGGCATCCGCCTGCGCAACGCCCCGTCCGGACGTATGGCCTTCCTGACCCTGGATGACCGCAGTGGTCGTATCGAAGTGGGGCTGTTTGGCGATGATTACCGCCGCTTCCAGAGCCTGCTGGTGAAGGATCGGCTGCTGGTGGTGGAAGGCGGCGTAGGCATCGACGAGTTCAGTGGCGGCGTGCGCATGCGCGGCCGTCAGGTGATGGACCTGGATCAGGCCCGGGAGCAGTTTGCCAAGCGGGTGGA
The DNA here is from genome assembly GCF_000225005.1 of Ectothiorhodospira sp. PHS-1. NCBI lineage: Bacteria > Pseudomonadati > Pseudomonadota > Gammaproteobacteria > Chromatiales > Ectothiorhodospiraceae > Ectothiorhodospira > Ectothiorhodospira sp. PHS-1. The sequence continues at coordinate 46,140 of NZ_AGBG01000016.1, forward strand.
CCTGACCCTCAACGGCGGTACGGACCCGGCGCTGGTGGAGGTACTGGAGGAAAGCCTGACGCCGTTCCGGGACGGTCCCTGTCCGGTCTTCGTCAACTACAGCAACGGCCGTGCCCGCGCCCGTTTCCGGCTGGGTGATGCCTGGCAACTGCGCCCCACCGAGGAACTGGTACAGCGACTCCGGGGCCTGCTGGGGGAGGAGGCCGTGCAGATTCACTATCGTTAGCCTCGCGGGGCTGCCTGCACAGGGCTGTCCCCAAACCGCCGGCCGTGTAGAATGGCCCCTTTCCCAAAACCGACCCAGACCCGCGCCGATGAATCCGGATTTCCTTGAATTTGAGCAACCGATCGCCGAACTGGAAGCCAAGATCGAAGAGCTTCGTTATGTCAGTGATGATGCCGAGGTCAACATCCAGGACGAGATCACCCGTCTCGAATCCAAGTGCAAGAGTCTGACCGAGTCCATCTTCGCCAAGCTCAACCCCTGGCAGATTTCCCAGCTGGCCCGGCATCCCCGACGCCCCTATACCCTGGACTATGTTGCCCACCTGTTCACGGACTTCGAGGAACTGCACGGGGATCGGGCGTTCGCGGATGATCCGGCCATCGTCGGCGGCGTGGCCCGGTTCGAGGGGCGGCCGGTGATGGTCATCGGCCATCAGAAGGGTCGCGACACCAAGGAAAAGATCCATCGCAACTTCGGCATGCCCCGGCCGGAAGGCTATCGCAAGGCCCTGCGACTGATGCAGATGGCGGAACGCTTCTCCCTGCCCATCTTCACCTTCATCGACACCCCCGGTGCCTATCCCGGCGTGGGCGCGGAAGAGCGTGGCCAGAGCGAGGCCATCGCCCGCAACCTGCTGGAGATGTCCAGATTGCGTACCCCCATCATCTGCACCGTGATCGGCGAGGGGGGGTCCGGCGGCGCCCTCGCCATCGGCGTGGGCGACAAGGTGCAGATGCTCCAGTACAGCACCTATTCGGTCATCTCTCCGGAGGGGTGTGCCTCCATTCTCTGGAAGAGCGCGGAGAAGGCCGCCGATGCCGCCGAGGCCATGGGCATCACCTCCGCCCGCCTCAAGGAACTGGGCCTGATCGATGCCATCCTGCCCGAACCCCTGGGCGGCGCCCACCGCGATACCGCGGCCATGGCCGACACCTTCCGCGCCAGCCTGCTGGAAGGCCTGGATGAGCTGCAGTGCATGGACATCGATGCCCTGGTGGCCCGTCGCCACGGGCGGATCATGCAATACGGCCAGGTGAAGGAATAATCCCTGCCCGATCCTTCATCCCGCCGTGCTGGACACCCTTGCCGCCGCTCTCGAACGCCTGCCGCCGGCCCCCTGCTGGCTGATCGGCCTGAGCGGCGGCCTGGATTCCCATGTCCTGCTTCACGGCCTTCATGTCCTTTCCGGGGCGCGTACCTTGCCTCCTCTGGCCGCCGTGCATGTCCACCACGGCCTGAGTCCCCACGCCGACCGTTGGCAGACCCACTGCGAATCCCTCTGCCGTGACCTGAGCATCCCCCTGCGGGTCCTGGTGGTGGATGCCCGGCCCGCCACCGGCGAGAGTCCCGAAGCCGCGGCCCGCGCCGCTCGCTACCGGGCCATCGCCGAGGCCATGGAACCCGGTGCGATCCTGCTCACCGCCCATCATCGCCGTGATCAGGCCGAGACCCTGCTCCTGCAGCTTCTGCGCGGCGCCGGTCCCGCCGGGCTGGCCGCCATGCCCCGGCTCAAGCCCTTTGGCCCCGGCTGGCAGGCCCGGCCGTTGTTGGATCTGGACCGGGACACCCTGGCCGATCATGCCCGCAAGGCCGCCCTGACCTGGGTGGAAGACGACAGCAACGCGGACCCGCGCTTTGACCGCAACCTACTTCGGCAATCGGTCATGCCCCGGCTACGGGCACGTTGGCCGTCCCTGGATGCCACCTTGTCCCGGGCCGCCCTGTTGCAGGCGGAGGCACAGGATTTGCTGGCCGAGCGGGCCAGGCAAGACCTGGAGTTGGTGCGGGGGAGCGTGCCGGGCACGCTTTCGGTGGCCGGTCTGGCCGGGCTGCGTCGTCCCCGGCTGCGCAACGCCCTGCGGGGGTGGTTGCAGGACAAGGGTCTGCCCATGCCCGGTCGTGCTCGGCTGGAGAGCCTGATCGAACAGATGCTCAAGGCCGCTTCCGACGCCGGTCCCCGGGTGGCCTGGGAGGGAGCCGAGGTCCGCCGCTACCGGGATGATCTGTATGCCATGCGGCCGCTGGTGCCGGTGGATGCGGGGCGGGTGTGGCAGTGGACGCCCACCGCGCCCCTGCGGTTGCCCGAGTTGGGCATCACCCTGGATCCCGCCATTCTGCGGTCGCACTGGGCACTGGATCCGTCCACCCTGACGGCGCCGTTGACGGTGCGTCTCCGGCGGGGCGGGGAGGTGATTCGCTGGCGCGGCCAGACCCGTTCATTGAAAAAACTGCTCCAGGAAGCGGGGGTTCCGCCCTGGGAGCGTGATCGGTTGCCGCTGATTCATGTCGATGAGCAACTGGTGGCGGTCTGGGGTATGCTGCCGGGATCCCAGGACTGAACCACGGCAACGGAGTCTCGCCTTGACCGCAGCCCCCATCAACCCCGGTTTCATGGTGGTCCACGGCAACCGCCTGGAAGACCTGCGCGCCCTGGTCGTGGAATGGATGCGTCGCCACCCCCTGGCGCCGCTGGAAAACGAGACCATCCTGGTCCAGAGTAACGGCATCGCCCAGTGGCTCAAGCTGGCCCTGGCGATGGACCCGGACGGCCCGGAAGCCGGCATGGGCATCGCCGCCGCCCTGGATATCCAGCTGCCCGCCCGCTTCCTCTGGAACGCCTATCGGGCCGTCCTCGGCGCCGAGGACGTGCCCACCGAATCCCCCTTCGCCAAGGACCCGCTCACCTGGCGCCTCATGCGCCTGTTGCCCGAATGCCTGGAACAGCCGGCCTTCGCCCCCCTGCGCCGATTCCTGACCGATGATACGGACCTGCGCAAGCGCCACCAGCTGGCCCTGCGCCTGGCGGACCTGCTGGACCAGTATCAGGTCTATCGGGCCGACTGGCTGGACGACTGGGCCGCGGGCAGGGACCAGACGCGGGATCCTCGGGGCGTGCTGCGTCCCCTGGACGGGGAGGACAGCCGCTGGCAGCCGGCCCTGTGGCGCGCCCTGATCGAGGATATGCCCCCCGATGCCCGCAGCCTGAGCCGTGCCGGAGTGCATGTCCGGTTCATGGACCGGGTCCGTGCCCTGGAGGCCCGTCCCCCCGGTTTGCCGCGGCGGGTGATCGTGTTCGGCATCTCCTCGTTGCCGGCCCAGACCCTGGAGGCCCTGGAGGGATTGGCCCGCTTCAGCCAGGTGCTGCTGTGCGTGCACAATCCCTGTCGCCATTACTGGGCCGACATCATCAGCGACAAGGACCTGCTGCGTGCCCGACGTCGCCGTCAGTCCCCCAAGGCCGGCATGCCCGAGGTGATCGCCGAGGAGGACCTGCACAACCATGCCCATCCCCTGCTGGCGGCCTGGGGCAAGCAGGGGCGTGACTACATCCGTCTGCTGGACGAGCACGACGACCCCGCTCACTACCGGGGCCTGCTGGAGTCACTGCCCTGGCAGCGCATCGACCTGTTCGAACCCCGGGGAGGCGAAACCCTGTTGCAGCAACTGCAGGATGACATCCTCGATCTGTGCCCTCTGGCGGAGACTCGCGACCATTGGCCCCCGGTGGATCCGACGGAAGATGATTCCATCCGCTTCCATGTGGCCCACAGTCCCCAGCGGGAAGTGGAGATCCTCCATGACCAGCTGCTGGCGCGGTTTTCCCGGGACCCGAGCCTGCGGCCCCGGGACATCATCGTCATGGTCCCCGACGTGGACCGCTATGCACCCCACGTCCAGGCGGTGTTCGGCCAGACCCGCCCGGATGATCCCCGTCACATCCCGTTCTGTTTCTCCGACCAGGCCCGGCGGGGGCGGGACCCCTTCCTGATGGTGCTGGAACAGCTCCTGCGCCTGCCCGAGTCCCGACTGTCGGTGAGCGAATTGCTGGACCTGCTGGACCTGCCGGCCCTGCGCGACCGCTTCGGCATCGGGCAGGGGGATCTGCCGCGCCTGCGGGCCTGGATCGAAGGGGCGGGCATCCGCTGGGGTCTGGATGCCCGACAGCGCTCCGCCCTGTCCCTGCCGGAAGGACTGGAGCAGAACACCTGGCGCTTCGGCCTGCGGCGCATGTTGCTGGGCTATGCCGCGGGCAGTCCAGGCCCCTGGCGGGAGATCGAGCCCTATGACGAGATCAGCGGCCTGGATGCCGCCCTCATCGGTCCTCTCCATGCCTTGCTGGAGGCCCTGGACCAGGCCTGGCGGCGTCTTGCCGAACCGGCCACGCCGTCGGTCTGGGGGACACGCCTGCGCACCCTGATGCAGAATTTCTTCGCCCCCGCGCAGGAGCGTGAGCAGCTCATGCTGCGGCGCATGGACGAGGCCTTGGAGCACTGGGAAACCCTGTGCGAAACGGCGGGCATGGTGGAGGCCCTGCCGCTCACCGTGGTGCGGGAGCACTGGCTCGGTACCCTGGACGAGTCCCACCTGTCCCAGCGCTTCCTGTCCGGGGCGGTGACCCTATGTACCCTCATGCCCATGCGCGCCATCCCGTACCGGGTGGTCTGTCTGCTGGGCATGAACGACGGCGACTATCCCCGTGCCCATGTCCCCATGGATTTCGATCTCATGGCCGGAGAGCACCGGCCCGGCGACCGCTCGCGCCGGGAGGATGACCGCTACCTGTTCCTGGAGGCCCTGCTGTCGGCCCGGGATCACCTTTACATCAGTTGGGTGGGACGGGGTATCCGCGACAATGCCTTGCAGCCACCGTCGGTATTGGTGAGCCAGTTGCGGGATCACCTGGCCGCCGGCTGGTGCCTGCAGGGCGAGGGCAATAGTAACGGGGAAGCCCTGCTCAAGGCCCTGACCACCGACTACCCGTTGCAGCCCTTTGGCCGGGCCTATTTCCAGGGCGATGACGACGGACGCTTCACCTATGCCCGGGAGTGGGAAGCCCTGCATGTCGGCGTGGGGGCGGGCCTTGCCCGCGAACGGCAATTTCCCCGCCAAGAGGAAGCACTGCCCCCACCGATACTGGAAGAGGCACTGCCCGCCGAAGACCTCGCCGCCTTTCTCAAGAACCCGGTGCGCAGCTTTTTCCGCCACCGCCTCAAGGTCCACTTCGACGAGGCACCGAGCGCCGGCGAAGACCAGGAGCCTTTCGTTCTGGATGGCCTGGACCATTGGCAGGCCCTGGATCATCTGCTGGGGGCAGCCCTGGCGGACGATGCCGATCCGGAGCAGGCCGCCGAGCGTCTGGAGACGGCCTTGATCGGCTGGCAGCGCAGCGGCCGGCTGGCCCTGGGAGAGATCGGGCGCCAGCAGGCCGACCATCTGCGGGCCGAGGCGATGAACCTGGTCGTCACCTGGCAGGCAGCGGTCCGGGCCTGCCCCCGGCGGTTGCCGCGCCCGGAACTGCTGCGTTTCGAGCACGAGGGTCGGGTGGTGGAAGGCTGGTTGCCCCGGCTGCGTCTGGACGACGCCGGGGAGAGGGTGCATCTGTTGTACCGGGCCGGCGTCCTGCGGGCAAAGATCAACCCCTTCAAGCGCCTGGACCAGGCCTGCCTGGCCTGGGTACAGCACCTGATGGCCCATGCCAGGGGGCTTTACCTGCGCACGATGCTGATGGGGCTGGACGACACCCTGTGCCTGGATCCGCTGCCGGCACAGGAGGCCCGGGACCATCTGCACACCCTGCTGCGGGCCTGGGAAACGGGAATGACCCGCCCCCTCCCGGCCTACTGCCGGGGCAGCAGTGCCTGGCTGGATGCACTGGAGCGGGACGGCAAGGACCCGGAAGAGATCCTGACCCGGGTCCATGAAGGGGACGGGTTCAGGGGGGGCGCGGTGGACCAGGACCCCTGGCTGGCCCGGGCCTGGCCGGATACCCGATCCCTGCTGGCCCAGCCGGATTTCCCGGCCTGGGCCAGCGACCTCTACGGCCCCCTGAGCCGGGCCGCCTATCTGCTGGGCAAGGATTGAGGCCTATCCCATGTCCCATGTCCAGGTTCTGGATCCCCTGCATTTTCCCCTTCACGGCAGCCGCCTGATCGAGGCCAGCGCCGGCACCGGCAAGACTTTCACCATTGCCGCCCTCTATGTGCGGCTGGTGCTGGGCCATGGCGGGGCGAACGCCTTTCCCGAGCCTTTGCTGCCGCCCCGGATTCTGGTGGTCACTTTCACCGAGGCGGCCACCCGGGAGTTGAGGGAACGGATCCATGCCCGGCTGATGGAAGCGGCCCGGGTGTTTCGTGACCCTCTCGGACAGTCGCCGGATGCGTTCCTGTCGGCCCTGCTGGCGGATCATCCCGACGCGGCTGAACGCGCCCAGGCGGCCCGCCGTCTGGAGCAGGCGGCCCAGTGGATGGACGAGGCGGCGGTGTCCACCATCCATAGCTGGTGTTATCGGGCCCTGCGGGAACACGCCTTCGACAGCGGCAGTCTGTTTACCCAGAACCTGGCGACGGATCAGTCCGAACTGCTGGCCGAGGCGGTGCGGGATTACTGGCGCACCGTGGTCTATCCCCGCGGCGCGGCCGATTTCGGCCTGCTTCGGCAGGTGCTGGGTGAGGGACCGGAGGATCTGCTGCCCATCCTCTCACGGTTGCTGGCGGGAGATCCGCCCCAGGATGAGCCGGGTTGCCTGGACGGGATCCTGGCGGCGCGGGTGTCCCTGCTGGAACGCCTCAAGGCACCCTGGCGGGATGAGTTCGATGCCCTGGCGGATCAGTTCCGCCATGGCCTGTTGCCCGTGCTCAACGGCAACAAGTATCGCAATTCCGATCGCCTGCTGGCGTGCATGCGCCAATGGGCCCAGGAACCGTCCCGGTTGCGCCCCGAACCCCCGGGCAGTCAGGACCCGCTGGAACAGCTCAGCCGGTCCGGCATGAATGCCCGGCTCAAGAAGGGGGGCAGCCTGCCTGCTGATCTCCACCCGGCCTTTGAGCTGCTGGAGCAGGCGGATGAACTGGACCGGGATCTGGCCGCCGAGGTGCTGGGTCACGCGGCGGCCTGGGTGCAGCGGCGTTTTCGCCAGGCCCAGCGCCGCCGGGCCCAGCTGGGCTTTGATGATCTGCTGACCTGTCTGCGGGATGCCCTGGACGGCCCCAACGGTGATCGTCTGGCCGTCACCCTGCGCCGTCAGTTTCCGGTGGCCCTGATCGACGAGTTTCAGGATACGGACCCGGTGCAGTACCGCATCTTCGAGCGGGTCTACGACCTGGCGGCGGGCACGCCGGATGCCGGGCTGTTCCTGATCGGTGATCCCAAGCAGTCCATCTATGCCTTTCGCGGCGCCGACATCCATACCTACCTCAAGGCTCGCCTGGCCACCCGGGGGCGTCATTACACCCTGGGTGTCAATTATCGTTCCACCGAGGCGGCGGTGGCCGGTTTCAACCGGCTGTTTGCCCTGGGAGAACGGGAGCATCCCCGGGGGGCGTTCCTGTTCCGGCCCGACCGGACCGCGGACAATCCGGTGCCCTTCCTGCCGGTCCGGGCCCGTGGTCGCGACACGCGCCTGCAGGTGCAGGGCCAACTCCAGCCGGCCCTGACCCTGTGGCATCTGGAGGGCGATGACACCCTGGGCAGGCAGGCCTACATGGAGACCATGGCGGTACGCTGTGCCGGGGCGATGGCGGACCTGCTGGCGGCCGGTCGCACCGGGCGGGCGGGTTTCTCCCGCCCCGACGACCCGGACAATCCCGGTTTCACCCCCCTCAAACCCCGGGACATGGCGGTGCTGGTTCGGGACCGGGGCGAGGCCAACCTGATCCAGGCGGCCCTGCGTGCCCATCAGATCCGCAGTGTCTATCTCTCCGACCGGGAGTCGGTCTATCTCAGCCCGGAGGCGGGCGACCTGCTGCGCTGGCTGCGGGCCTGCGCGGAGCCGGAATCCGACCGTCTGCTGCGGGCGGCCCTGGCCACCCCGCTGCTGGATCTGTCCCTGACGGAACTGGATGCCCTCAACCAGGATGAACTGCATTGGGAACGCCGGGTGGAACAGTTCCGCGGCTACCGCCGGTACTGGCGCAGCCAGGGCGTGCTGCCCATGCTGCGGCACCTGATGCATGACTTCGAGCTGCCCCGGCGCCTGTTCAGTCAGCCCTTCGGCGAACGCCGGCTCACCAACCTGCTGCACCTGAGCGAGCTGCTGCAAGCGGCCGCCACGGAGCTGGAGGGAGAGCATGCCCTGATCCGCCATCTGGTGGAGCACCGGCAGGCGGACCGGCAGGCCGCTGACGAGCAGATCCTGCGCCTGGAAAGTGACGAGGATCTGGTGAAGGTGGTCACCATCCACAAGTCCAAGGGGTTGCAGTATCCCCTGGTGTTCCTGCCCTTCATTGCCGGTTACCGGCCCGGCAACGGCGGCAAGCCGCCCCTGATCTACCGGGACGGTTCAGGGCGACGTGTGGTCAGTTTCACGCCCTCCCCGGAGGACCTTGAGCGGGCCGACGAGGCCCGTCTGGCGGAGGATGTGCGCCTGCTCTATGTGGCGGTGACCCGGGCCTGTCATGCCTGTTGGCTGGGGGTGGCGCCGGTCAAGGATCGCAGCCGGGACGGTGGTTTTCATCGCAGCGCCCTGGGCAGCCTGCTCGGGGGCGGCAAGCCCGTCGCGCCGGCCGAACTGCGTGCCCGGCTGGAAGCCCTGCGGGCCGATGATCTGCTGCCCACGGATATGTCATCGGTACAGGCGCCGCCCATTGATGAGGTGATCCGAATCATGCCCGCCCCACCGGTGCCGGTGATTGCACCGGGCCTTCCGGAGCGGGCGCCGGTCACGGCGGGCACTCGCCCGGCCCGGCGGCCCCTGCGCCCGGCCCGGGAGCATTGGTGGATCGCCAGCTACAGTGCATTAAGGCTCGTCGGCCAGGACCATCCGGTGCCGCGCCCCGATCCGGAGTCAGCCCAGGAGGAGCGTCTGCGGGAGGCCGTCGACGAGGCCGGATCCCCCCCTGTCGCGCCACCGGCCCGGAATGGCGCGGATACCCCGACCATGACGCAATCCCCATCCCCGGTGGTCGCACCACCGGCGGATTTCCCCCGTGGTCCCGAGCCCGGCACCTTCCTCCACGGCCTCCTGGAGTGGATGGCCCGCACCGGATTCGAGACCCTGGCCCGGGACCCGGCACCGCTGCGGGAACTGGTGGCCCGGCGCTGTCATCACCGGGGCTGGGAGCACTGGATCGATCCGATAAACCAGTGGTTGCGGGATCTGCTGCGGCTCCCTCTGCAATGGGAGCCGGGCCGTGCACCCCTGGTACTGGGGCAACTGGCCCACTGTCAGGCGGAAATGGATTTCTGGTTCCAGGCCGGGCAGGTGGACACCCGGAGCCTGGACCGGCTGGTGACCCGTCATACCCTGGACGGCCGCCCTCGGCCGGCCCTGCTGCCGGATACCCTTAACGGCATGATGAAGGGTTTCATCGACCTGGTGTTCGAACACCAGGGGCGCTATTACGTGGCGGACTACAAGTCCAATTGGCTGGGGGATACGGCCGGCGCCTATGGCCCCGAAGCCCTGGCCGGCGCGGTGGCCGCCCGACGTTACGATCTCCAGTACAGCCTTTATTGTCTGGCGCTGCACCGGCTGCTGCGGGCGCGGTTGCCGGACTATGCGTACGCGCGGCACATGGGGGGCGCCCTGATCTTCTTCCTGCGCGGGCTGGACGCCGACGGCGGCGGGATTCACTTCGAGCGTCCGGACGCCGACTTCATGGACGCCCTGGACGGACTCTTTGCCCGGCGGGAGCAGCCCTGATGTCCATGACACCGCAGACATTGCTGACTCACTGGCCATCGTTGCGAACCCTGCTCGATCAGTGGACCGAACGGGGTTGGCTGCGTCCCCTGGACCGGGCCCTGGCGGTCTTTCTGCACGAACAGGCGCCGGATACCCCGCCGCTGGTGTTGTTGCTGGCGGCCCTGGCCAGCCACCAGCTGGGGCGAGGGCATGTCTGTCTGGACCTGGCGGCCCTGCTGGCGGACCCGGACCTGAGTCTGTCCCTGCCGCCGGAATCGGACGACGGGGTGTTGCCGCCCCCCCGTCCTTCCTGGTGTCTGGCGGGACTGGTGCTGCCGACCCTGTATCAGGCCCTGGCGCAGGTCCCGTCACTGGTGGCGGCGGGCGCGGGCACCACGCCCCTGGTGCTGGACGGGCAGCGTCTGTATCTGCGGCGCTACTGGCAGTACGAGCAGGGCATCGGGCAAGCCATCGGTGAACGGCTGGCAATGGGGGAAGGGCTGCGCCAGGCCCTGTCCGGCGAGCGCATGCGTCACTGGCTGGATCGGCTGTTCGGCCCGGTGCGGTCCGATGCCCCCGACTGGCAGCGTATCGCCTGTGCCCTGGCCGCCGGTGGCGCCTTTGCGGTCATCACCGGCGGGCCGGGTACGGGCAAGACCACCACGGTGGTGCGTCTGCTGGCCCTGCTGCAGGCCCTGCATCTGTCGGGGCAGACGGAGGGCCAGCCCCTGCGCATCCGCATGGCCGCCCCCACGGGCAAGGCGGCGGCCCGGCTCAACAGTTCCGTGGCCGGCCGGGTGGGGGCGCTGCCCTTGCCGGATGATGACCTGGGTCGGCGTATCCGCGCCGCCATTCCCACCCAGGTCACCACGGTGCACCGGTTGCTGGGTAGCCGGCCCAATAGTCGCCATTTCCGCCATCATGCCCGCAACCCCCTGCCGGTGGATCTGGTGGTGGTGGACGAGGCCTCCATGATCGATCTGGAACTGATGAGCCAGCTGGTACAGGCGCTGCCGCCGGAGGCCCGCCTGATCCTGCTGGGGGACAAGGACCAGCTGGCCTCGGTGGAGGCGGGCGCGGTGCTGGGTGAACTCTGCGACCGGGCCGACGGCGGTCACTACTCATCCAGGATCCGGGACTGGTTGCACGGGGTCAGCGGTGAAGCATTGCCCCCCGCCATGGTGGATAGCACGGGCCGGCCCCTGGATCAGCACATCATCATGCTCAGACAAAGCCACCGCTTCGGCGCCGACAGTGGCATCGGGCGTCTGGCCAGGGCGGTCAACGGGGGGGATCCGGCCCAGGTGGCGGCGGTGTGGGGCGGTGGGGACCGGCTGCCGGACCTGGCCCGGGTGCCGTTGCGCGGTGACGGTGACAAGGCCCTGGAGCAGGTGTTGATCCAGGGCGGCGGGGATCTGTTCCAGGATGATGGGGCAGGGCAGGGGGAGCGGCCCCGAGGCCATGCCCACTATCTGACCGTGATGCGCGACACCGATCCCGGTGACGGTGCCTGTCGCGAAGCGGTGGATGACTGGGCCGGACGCATCCTGGGCGCTCAGGCCGAATTTCAGTGCCTGTGCGTAATCCGTGGCGGACCCTGGGGCGTGGAACAGATGAATCATCGCATCGCCCAGGCCCTGGGCAGGGTGGGTCTGCTGGCGCCGGAAGGGGTCTGGTATCCCGGGCGGCCGGTGATGGTCACCGGCAATGACTACGGCCTGGGGCTGATGAACGGGGACATGGGCGTTGCCCTGTCCATGCCGGATCCGGAAGCCCCGGACGGCCGGGTATTGCGGGTCGCCTTCCCGGCGGCGGACGGCAGCCCACGGGTGCGCTGGATTCTGCCCAGTCGCCTGGGGCAGGTGGAAACCGTGTTCGCCATGACGGTGCACAAATCCCAGGGGTCCGAATTCCGCCACACCGCCCTGGTCCTGCCGGACGCCCCCAGCCCCATTCTGACCCGGGAACTGATCTACACCGCCATCACCCGCGCCAGTCGGTGGTTCAGCCTGTTGATGCCCAGGGCGGGCATTCTGGAAGCGGGGGTGAAACGGCGGGTGCTTCGAAGCAGCGGACTCAAGGGGGCGTTGCTATCCACAAAACCTGTGGAAAACTCTGTGGAAACCATGTCATGAACCCGTCAAAACCCCCGTCCGGGCATGGGTTCAAAACAGATTGGCCAGAAAATGACCAGCGGGAAATTCAAACGACTCAACGGATCAGCATTTCCTCCGCTGTCGAAAATGTCAAGTCTTGACAATGGGTTGGCCCCGGTAAAAGCGCCGGGGCCTGTGCACAATCTCCCTAGCTGACGCCGTATTCCACCAGCAGGTCCTCGTCCCTGACGATCATCTGGCAGGCCAGACGCCACTGTGAGGGGATGTCGTCCACGGACATCTGCTCGATGTCATCGCTGCTGAGCTTGCCGAGCTGCTGCAGCACCGTCTGTTCCTTGGCGGTCAGCGGGCCACCCTTGGGGGTCTTCTTGTCCAGGTGGGTGACCTTGATCAGGCAGGTTCCGCATTCGCCATCCTGGCAGTCGAAGCTGATGGGCAGCTTGTTTTCCCGGGCGATCTTCAGGATGGTTTCGGTATGGCTACCGGCGACCGCGTACACGGTCTTGTCCTTGTAGTCCGGATGGGTGAAGGTGATGTTGGGCATGGGTGTGATCTCCTCAAGGTGATGAAACTGGATGCCGGATCAGACCGGGCGCACGGTGGCGTCACCGAGTACCTGGGCCTGGCAGGCCAGTCGCTGGTGCCGACCGGCGTTGTTTTCCCGCAGTACCTTATGTTCCACCACGGAGGGTTCGGTGAGATTGTTCCAGCCTTCCTCCACTTGCATCAGGCAGGTGCCGCAATCACCTTCGCGGCAGCCGTAGATGATCCCCGAGCCCACCTTTTCCGAGATTTCGATCACCCGCACCCCGACCGGGGCACTCACGGTGAGATTGATATCCTTGAACGTCAGTTTGGCCTTGGCCACGGTGCATTCTCCTCATTGTCGTCATGTCATGGCGAATCACTCGCAGCCGGGTTGAAGCAATATTTGTACCGTGGTCTTTTTGTTGTGTCTTTTTTATTATTTTTGTTGATTTTCAATGATTTGTGTTTTTTTTAGTGAGCTTGGGCAAGACCCGGCGTATGTGAGCTTCAAGACAACCCGGATATTTGTCAGTGTTCTGACCCCGTCATTCCCGCGCAGGCGGGAATCCAGTGCCTGTGCAGGACTACGAATTCTGGGCTTCCGCTTTCGCGGGAGTGACGAGGGGAGAGGGGAGTGGCGAGGGGGGAGCGACAATGGGAAGATGTCGATAGAGTTGCACTGCACAAGACTGTCCATATACGCTCCGGCCCATGTTCCCTCCCCTGTACCGAAGATCCTCCGCCATGTCGCTTGCCCGTGTCCTGGTATCCCTGTGTCTGTGTGTGTTCATGATGGCGGAGGCGGCGGCCCAGCCGCTGCCGCCCCAGGTGCAGCGACTGCTGGAGCAGTACCGGATTCCCGCCGAGGGCATCAGCGTCCTGGTGCAGCCGGTGACGGGGGGCGCCCCGTTGCTGGAACACCGGGTGGATGTGCCGCGCAATCCCGCCTCGGCCATCAAGCTGGTGACCACCTATGCGGCCCTGGAAGTGCTGGGTCCGGCCCATACCTGGCAGACGGAAATCCATACCTTTGCCCCGGTGGTCAATGGCACCCTGCAGGGGGATCTCTACATCCGCGGCGGGGGAGACCCGTTTCTGGTGGCTCAGGAGGTATGGAAGATGGCCGGTGCCCTGCGCCGCACCGGTATCCAGCGCATTCAGGGCGACCTGGTCTTCGATCTGAGTCACTTCGACATCCCCCGCGAGGATCCCGGCGCCTTCGACGGCCAACCCTTCCGGGCCTACAACCAGCCGCCCCATGCCTTGCTGATGAACTTCAATGCCATCAGCTTCCAGTTCCGTCCGGCCGAAGACGGGCGCTCCGTGCAGGTGGCGGTGGATCCACCCCTGGCGGATCTGCGCCTGGATAACCGCCTGCGATTGGGTGGACAGTCCTGCGGCACCTTTCCCCAGGGCGTCGGCTTTCATGTGGCCCGGGAACAGCCAGTGCCGCGGGTACTGTTGGAAGGGGAGTTCCCCAGGGGCTGTGAGGACGTGAGTCTGCTGCGCACCGCCCTGCCGCCGGAAGAATATGCCTACAGTCTGTTCACGGAACTGTGGGGGCAGTGGGGGGGCACCCTGGAAGGGGGGTGGCGGCTGGGCCGGATCCCCGATCCCGCGTCCCGTCCACGAGTGGTGCACCATTCCCCGCCGCTGGGGGATCTGATCCGACCGGTGAACAAGCACAGCAACAATGTCATGACCCGTCATATGAAGCTGGCCCTGGGGGCCCACCGGTATGGCGGTCCGGCCACCCTGGAAAAGGGCTATGCCGCCATTCGGGAGGTTCTGGAACGGGAAGGGATCGACACCCGGGGGCTGGTCATGGACAACGCCGCCGGTCTTTCCCGCACCAACCGGATCACGGCCAGCCAGCTGGCGGGGGTGCTCATGGCCGGACGCCGGAGCGCCTACATGCCGGAGTATGTCTCGTCCCTGGCCCTTTCGGGCATGGACGGCACCCTGCGTCGCCGCTTCGTGGGCCAGCCCGAGGCCGGGCGGATGCACCTGAAGACCGGTTACATCAATGGTGTGTCTTCCGTGGCCGGGTATGTGCGCACCGCCGGTGGACGCGATCTGGTGGTGGTGGTTTTGATCAATCATCCCAATGCCCACCGCTGGGCCGGTCTTGAGATCCAGGATGCCCTGCTGCGCTGGGTATATCGTCAGGGGTAGGGGGGCGAGCCTGATATCTACGCCGTTGAAGCTGCGCTACTATCCTGGTAACCGGCGGATACCGGTTGGCCCCATGCCTGATTGCGTTTTTGGAGGAACTCCCAATGATCGGCGGTATTCAAAACTACTACGAACACTTGGTGTACGACCGTATCCGTCACGTCCTGCTGGAGTCCGGTGATCCGCTGGATACCGTGCATATGGACGACCTGGCTTGCGTGGCCCTCAATCGCCTGCCGCCCCGTTACCTGAGATTTTCCGTGGATCTCACCACCCGCCTGACCGACGAGGACTGGGACGTGATCAACCGCCAGGTCAACGAGGCGGTGGACTATGCCTTCCGTACCACTCACCGGCGCCAGGAACTGCGCGAAACCTGACGATTCCTAGATGACCCCCTCTGCCGTCTTCAGACCGCTTTTTTCCTACCGCTCCTACTGGGCCGCACGCTTCGGCGTCGCGCCCTTCCTGCCCATGTCCCGGCACGAGATGGATCAGCTGGGCTGGGACAGCTGTGACGTGATTCTGGTGACCGGTGATGCCTATATCGATCATCCCAGCTTCGGGGTGGCCATCATCGGTCGCCTGCTGGAGGCCCAGGGTTTCCGGGTGGGGGTCATTTCCCAGCCCGACTGGCGTTCCTCCGAGCCTTTTCAGGCCCTGGGCCGGCCCAATCTGTTCTTCGGCGTGACCGCGGGCAACATGGATTCCATGGTGAACCGCTATACCGCCGACCGCCGCCTGCGCAGCAACGATGCCTACAGCCCCGACGACGAGGGTGGCCGGCGGCCGGACCGGGCGGTGATCGTCTACAGCCAGCGGGTGCGGGAGGCCTATCGCGACGTGCCCGTCATCATCGGCGGGATCGAGGCCAGTCTGCGACGGGTGGCCCACTATGACTACTGGTCCGACAAGGTCCGCCGCTCCGTATTGCTGGACTCCCGGGCCGATCTGCTCATCTACGGCAATGGGGAGCGTGCCCTGGTGGAGGCGGCCCATCGTATCGCCAGGGGGGAACACCCCAGAGACATGAAGGATCTGCGCGGCACCGCCTTCTTGCTGGATACCCCGCCGGGAGACTGGCATGTGCTGGACTCCACTCTGGTGGACCGGCCCGGGCCGGTGCAGCGACATCGGGATCCTTACTGCGAGGAGATTCCGGAGCAGTGCGGCCCGGGTCAGGCCGTGGCCTGGGGCAAGGCCGCGGGTGCCCAGGTGATTCGCGTCCAGCGGCGTGCCTTGACGGCCCACCCCCGGGAACGGACGGTCATCCGCCTGCCCGACTGCGACACGGTGCAGGATGACCCGGTGCTCTATGCCCACGCCTCGCGCCTGATCCACCTGGAAACCAATCCGGGCAATGCCCGTGCCCTGGTGCAGGGACATGGGGACAAGGACCTGTGGATCAATCCGCCGCCGATTCCCCTGAGCACCATCGAGCTGGATCAGCTGTTTGACCTGCCCTTTGCCCGCGCCCCCCATCCCGCGTATCGGGGGGCGCGCATCCCGGCCTGGGAGATGATTCGGTTCTCGGTGAACATCATGCGTGGCTGCTTCGGCGGCTGTACCTTCTGTTCCATCACCGAACATGAGGGGCGCATCATACAGTCCCGCTCCGAGGACTCCATCGAACGGGAAGTGGACGAGATCCGGGACAAGGTGGAGGGATTCACCGGGATCATCTCGGACCTGGGCGGGCCGACGGCCAACATGTACCAGCTCGGATGCAAGGACAAGGCCATCGAAGCCCATTGCCGCCGTCTGTCCTGCGTGCACCCCCGCATCTGCCGCAATCTGAATACCGATCACGGGCCGCTGATCCGGCTGTATCGCCGTATCCGCCAGCGTCCCGGGGTGAAGAAGGTGCTGATCGCCTCGGGGTTGCGTTACGACCTGGCCCTGGAGTCGAAGGAATACGTCCGCGAACTGGTCACCCACCACGTGGGCGGGTATCTGAAGATCGCCCCGGAGCATACCCAGCCCGGCCCCCTGTCACGGATGATGAAGCCGGGCATCGAGGTGTACGAGCGGTTTCGGGAACTGTTCGAGCGCTTCAGCCGGGAGGCGGGCAAGGAACAGTACCTGGTGCCGTATTTCATCGCCGCCCATCCGGGCACCACCGATGAGGACATGCTGCATCTGGCCCTGTGGCTCAAGCACAACGGCTTCCGTCTGGATCAGGTTCAGGCCTTTCTGCCGGGTCCCATGGCCCTGGCCACCGCCATGTATCACGCCGAGCGAGACCCGCTCAAGCCGGTGACCCGGGGCAGTGAACGGGTGTCGACCGCCAAGGGATTGCGTCAGCGCCGGCTGCACAAGGCATTCCTGCGCTACCATGATCCGGAAAACTGGCCGCTGTTGCGGGAAGCCCTGCAGCGCATGGGGCGGGCCGACCTGATCGGCAACGGCAAGCGCCACCTGGTGCCCCGGTTCCAGCCGGCGGGAACCGGAACCACGGGGGAGGGGCGTCGGCGACCGGTACAGGCCGCCGAGCGCCCCGCGTCGCGGCGCAAGAGTCCCCGCGGTCCGGCACCGGATCGCGGTGCGGTGGCCGGCCGTACCCGCAAGCGTCGTTAACGCCCCGCCTTGGGTCCCAGCAGCAGCCAGAGGATGAAGCCGATGACCGGCAACAGCAGCAACAGGACGATCCAGAGCACCTTGGCCCCGGTGCCCGCACGGCTCTGAATGGTGCTCACGATTGCCCAGATGACGGCGATCAGCAGGATCAGGCCCAAAAGACCGGTGACTTCAAAGCCCATAAACACCTCCGTTGCATGGATGGAAAGAGACGTTCCCCTGCCACCATACCCGGACCGTGTTGCTCTGGCCAGACTCCGCCGCCGTTGGCATCATGGCGTTGATGCCGGTATCCTCGCCGATGACAGGCGTTTGATTCATCAAGCAGCGGAGTCCAGTCCATGCCCTATGTCAACATCAAGATCACCCGTGAAGGCGCCACCCCGGAGCAGAAGGCCGAGTTGATCCGCGGCGCCACCCAGTTGCTGGTGGATGTGCTGGGCAAGAACCCCAAGACCACGGTGGTGGTCATCGATGAAGTGGATACCGACAACTGGGGCATCGGCGGCGAGACCGTGACCCTACTCCGTCGCCAGGGCTGAGGCGAATCATGGGGCACCCGTTCAAGCGTTCGGGCAGTGCACCGGGTCCCGGGGGACGCCGGAAGAAGACCGACATGGGTCTGGTGCTGGTGGGGCTTTTGCTGATCGGCGTGGGCCTGTTCACCCTGCTGGGCGGGGAGATCTGGATCAGCCGCCTGACCGTGGGGGAAGGGCAGGGCATCGGCGGAACCGCCGCCCTGGTGGTGGGCGGCATCTTCATCGGCCTGGGGGCCTTCTTCCTCAAGGAATCCCGCAAGTAGCGAGTCCGTCGTTTCAGGCGTGACCGTTGAGCAGTCGGTAAAGGGCCTGATACTCGGCGGTCAACTTGTGGTTGGGCGCCAGGTGGATCATGGGGCGGGCATGCTGGTGGGATTCACGGATCTTCACCGAGGCCGACAGGTAGGTGGCCAGTACCGGCAGGTTCTCGCTGATCAGTTCGTCCACCAGCGCCCGAGGCAGGTTGGCGCCGGATTGGAAGTGATTGACGATGATGCCTTCCACCTGCAACCGGTCATTGTGGTCTTCCTGGATCTCCCGCACGTTGTCCAGCAGCTCGTACAGGGCGCGGCGGGAAAAATCGTCGCAGTCGAAGGGAATCAGGCAGCGTTCCGAGGCGATCAGGGCTGAACGAGTGAAGAAGTTCAGTGCCGGCGGGGTGTCCATGTAGATGCAGTCATAATCCCCGGCGATGGCGTCCAGGGCGTCGCGCAGCTTGTAGATCTTGTAGCGGGACTCCAGCTTGGTTTGCAGGTTTTCCAGTTCCCGGTTGGCGGGCAGGATGCTCAGGTTCTCGAACGGGGTGGGGCTGACGAACTGGGCCAGGGAGGCGGTGCGTCCGGTGAGCCGCATCAGGCCCAGGGTGGAGGCAAAGAAGTCCGCCATGGTGTGCTTGCAGGTATCGGCGGCCTGTCCCATCAGGTAATGGCTGGAATTGCCCTGGGGGTCCAGGTCGATGACCAGCGTCCGCAGGCCGTGACTGGCACTGATGGCCGCCAGGTTGCAGGTGATGGTGGACTTTCCCACCCCCCCTTTCTGATTGAAGATCACGCGTCTCATGTACTGCTCCCAACCGGAATGGCGCATGGACAGGGTGTCCATGCCTCAGTTGGTGGGGCAGTTTAGACAAAGGCGCCCCCGGGGTCGAGGACTGTCGGACCCTCAGTCCGGCTGTCCATGGGACAGCGCCCAGGTCACGGCCCGGCCCCGGCCCTCCTGGATCTGCTCCGGCGTGGCCCGGGATTCCAGCGTCCGGCGCAGGTCCATCCCCAGTTCATCGCCCCCCGCCGCCGCCAGATTCGACCACTGGATGGCGGCCACGGGGTCGGCGGTCACGCCCCGACCTTCCGCGTGCATCATGGCCAGCCAGGCCTGCATGCGGGGGTGACCCTGGCGAGCACCCTCATGGGTGTAGTGGAAGGCCTTGTCGTCATCCGCCGTCACGCCGCCGATCCCCTCGATATAGAGTCGTGCCAGGAAATACAGGGCCAGCACTTCACCGGCCTCCATGGCCGGCAATAGCAGGGCCTCCGCTGCCAGGGCGAGATCCGGATCGCGTCCTCCGAGGGCGTCGGCGATCCAGATCGAAGCCAGCGCCACCCGCGCGGGTGCATGTCCCTGGTCGATGGCGTACCGGAACCAGTCTTCCGCTGTCTCCCGGTCTCGCGGGACCCGTTCGCCCCTCAGATGGATCCAGCCCAGGTGCATGGCATAGGGCAGGGCACCCGCTCGGGCGGCCTGGCCGTACCAGTACACCGCCTGTTCACCGTCGGGTGCCGTTCCATGACCGTGTTCGAACAGCCATCCCAGGTAGGCCATGGCGGTGGGTGAACCCTGCTCGGCGGCCTGCATGAACAGGGCTCTGGCCTGGTCATGGGCCGGCGGGTCCTGCGCCAGGTACTGATGGGCCCGTGCCTCCGGATCCGGATCCGGTGCCGGATTTGCCGAAGCGGCGCTGGTCGACAGCAGCAACAGGGTTAAAAGCAGGATGCGCATGCGGGAATCCACTCCTTAACGGATTCGTCAC